>JBCBHT010000273.1:0-9731 GCA_038525335.1 Cyanobacteria bacterium J06621_15
CCTCCCCTCTCCTTAATAAGGAGAGGGGTTGGGGGTGAGGTTTTGAGATGTACCTCGATAGACCGGGAAGCGCTATATTATTTCAGACCTATATTTATCATTTACAAGAATTCTAACTGTACAAGATATACATTTTTTTCTTTTTCATAATCTAATATAGCTATTGAAGCTTATTGAAAAAATTGGTCATTAGCTCAAGTTATTGCATAATTTTAAACGGGAATCTTCTGCGTTTTTATTTACATATCAATGAACAAATTTTGCAGGAGTTGAAATGTCTAAAAAGATAGGTCTATTTTTCGGTACAACTACAGGTAAAACTGAAACTATCGCTGAAAGTATCCAAAAAGCTTTTGGTGATATTGATGTTGAACTACACGATATCTCTCAAACTGAAGCTACAGATTTTAATGAGTATGAATATCTGATTGTAGGTAGTCCAACTTGGAATCTTGGTGACTTACAAGATGATTGGGAAGGATTTTTCTCTGAATTAGATGAGATAGATTTTTCTGGGAAAACGGTAGCTTATTTTGGTACGGGGGACCAAGTTGGATATGGAGATACTTTTCAAGATGCTATGGGAATGCTAGAAGAAAAAATATCCGAACGTGGTGCTAAAACTATAGGATATACTTCCACTGATGGATATAATCATACAGGTTCTAAAGCTATTCGCGATGATAAATTTTGCGGATTAGCGATAGATGATGACAGTCAACCACATCTGACCAAAAAGCGAATTAATGCTTGGGTTCCTCAAGTGAAACAAGAATTTGGACTGTAGAGAATTAAACATCAGCTTAGCGAACAAAGAAACCAAATAAACATTTGTTTTTTTATTTCTTTGTTCGTGTTTTCTTGCTTCAATTATTTAGATTTTTTTCTAAATCTTGCACCATAGGTTTTATTCCAAAAAATGAATAAACCTGTCACGAATAAAATAGCAGGAACTAATCCCATGATTAAATAAATAAATCGCAATATACCATTACCGTAGGAGCCTATATGTAAAGGATAAAGCATCGCTAAAAGTTTATCTATCCAGGGAGAGTTTAATATATTTTTTACTTTTAATATTTCACCACTATACTGGTCTAAATAAATATAGCTTTTACCATTTCTATTTAAATCTCCCGCTAACCTTTTACGAACTATAACGGGAGCTTTCTTAGTTGATGGAGGTATGATAATAGTTGCTCTTCCATCGGGTAATGCAAGATTTGCTTGTTTTAAAAAATCATCTAAAGTTAATTTATTATTAGTATTTTGAGGTGTTGATAATACTTTTGTTGGTTGAGAAATTCCTGAAACTGTATATCCCAAAGTTGCAATTGGCTTTTTGAAAACCATCATAGTACCGGTAATTCCGGCAAATATTAAAAATATTACAGATATTACTCCAACTAATTGGTGAAAATCATAATTAACTAAATGTTTATTTCGTGCTTTAAATCTAATTGTAAAACCTGATGATAATCTTTTCCATCCAGACCATAAAGTCAATCCATTAATAGCTCTAACTATTAATAATATTCCACATATTCCAACAAAGAATTCGCCAAAATCACCAGCTAAGAAATTTGTATGTATTTGTTGAATTATTTTAAGGAAATTATTATTATCTATACTAGCTAGTAGCTCTCCACTATAGGGATTTATATAAATACTTTTCCTCACTTCATTAGCTTTTATCACTACTTTATATGCATCTTGAGGTGAAAAAGCTATTTTAATATAATGCAGTCTTTCTTCAGGATAATTTTGACTGATAATATCCGCAATTGTCTGTAGAGAAAGACTTTGTGTTTGAGGAACTATCTGATGTATTTGAGGATAATAAAAAGCATTAATCTCTTCTGCAAATACTAATATACTACCAGTGAAAGCAATAATTGCAATGAATAAGCCAACTACAATACCAATGTATCTATGTATCTTCAGTTTTTTGCTGCTCATAAAATTCACTGTAAGTTTATTTGCTGATTATTTCTAATAATTCCTTTGCCAAAAATTATTTATTTCTTTTCCTACCTTATCTGGATAAAAATAATGAAAAAAATGATGTCCATCCGGACATAACCACAGAATATCTTTTGGTTTAAAATAAGTTTTCCAATGATTGATATTAAATTTTGAAATAATACTATCTGTATTACTACCGCACACCATTAAAGGTACCGAAACTTCTCCTTTTGGTAAATCTATTATCTTAAATAGTGAATGCATAGAGGGAGATATATACAAATCTTTATTTAGAGCAGCCAATAACGAATGTATGGGATGAGGAATTTTGTGATTTCCAAATAATCTACCAGCAATATTAATTAAAATTTCTTGACGACTAACATCAAGAGATAGATTTCTTTGTGTATAATAATGTGCGTGCCAAGTTTTTGCTGGTTGTGGTGAAACTGCAAGTAGTGTTAAAGTGCGAATACGCCAAGGATACCGTCGTGCAAATAATAAAGCAACTACACCACTAATTCCATGACCTATCAAATGAACTTGATGCAATTCAGACTTTAAGAAGAAGTGATACAATAATTCTACTGCGGTTTCTATGCTATTACATTCATCAAAATTATCTTGAATATATTCCCATCTAGCAATTCTCAAATACTTGTTAAGATATTGCTGTAGAGGTAAATCGAAATGCTTTAAACTTGGACTTACATTTACCCACACAACATCAAAATTATTAGACATATAGATATCTCAACTCATCAAATTAGAGAGGTTGAATCAAATAAAAGTGAGTAGTTAGCCGACAATAGATTCTATAGTGTCTAACTACTCAATAAGTGAAAGTAATTTATCTAGATGAAAATTCAATAATTTTGCTAAATACTATAGCTGAAATTCCTTTTTTAACTGGTCAACCCAAGCTATTACTCTTTCTTCTGTCAAATCAGATTGATTATCTTCATCAATTGCTAATCCACAGAATTGATTATCATTTCTAACTGCTTTTGATTCGTTAAAATCGTAACCTTCTGTTGAGGTATAACCAATAGTTTTACCACCAAGTTCAGAGATTTTTTCTTCTAACATCCCGATTGCATCTTGAAAACTACCGCTGTAACCAACTTGGTCTCCTGGACCATAATAAGCTACTGTTTTACCATTAAAATCTATTTCATCAAGATTTTCAAAAAAGTAGTCCCAGTCACTTTGCATTTCACCAAGATTCCAAGTTGAGCAACCAATGATTAGATATTCATAGTCAGCAAAATCTTCTGCTTGAGCTTCAGAGATATCGTATAAATCTACAACATCCTCACCCAACATCTCTTTTATTGTTTCAGCAACTGATTCTGTTACACCTGTTGTTGTACCGAAAAATAGACCGATTTTTTTAGACATTGTTAGACCTGCGATATTACAATTATGAATAAGGACATTCGCTAGATTCGTTTTAAATCTAGTTTTTCAAATCAACTATGAAAGATGATTTATCGGCTTTCATTTTTTATCTCTTGTATTTCAGAGAACTTTGAAAATACAATTAAAGTTCAAGATTTATTTGACGCTTCTTGATAATTATTCTAAATAAAATAGAGCATGATGAATGTATATAGGAATATATTTATGATTAAAACTAGAATTATTTCTTTTAAAAATATTTAAAACGTATTTTATAGAACAATAATATTGTTCTGTTACTCATTTATTAATTAGCTTGATAAGATACACAGCCATAATTTAAGCATTTATCTACTCTTAAAAAATATTTTATTTAAAACTATCTCTTGCTTATTAATAAATTTTCTTGTATAAATACAATACATATAATAGAAAAAGCGTAATAAATCTAATTATTTTGAATAAACTTCGCAGAGTAATTGATTTTTAACAGAATTATCAGATAGAGGTAATCTCCTCAATATCATCTATGAACAATCACCATCAGCTTTGGAAAAAATTCTGGAGGGTGAGTAAACCATATTGGTTTTCTCAAGAGAGAAAAGGTGCTGTAGCACTATTGTCACTGTTAGTACTTTTATCCGTTAGCAGCAGTAGTTTTTTAGTAATAGAAATTATACAGCGAGGAGAATTAGTTTCATCTTTGGCTGCTAAGGATTCTGATAGATTTTTTAGAACATTGCTATTGCTATTTGGTGTTATTGTTACTACTATTCCATTAATTTCTTTTAAGACTTACGTTCAAGGTAAACTGAGTCTATATTGGCGTAAATGGCTGACACATCGTTTTCTCCATCGTTATTTTGATAAACTTAATTTTTATCGTCTTAATTTCTCCCCAGACGTAGATAATCCTGACCAGCGTATTGCAGAAGATATTAATAATTTTACCCAAACTAGCTTACTTTTATTAACAATTTTGTTCGATTCAATTTTACAATTAATTTTATTTAGTGGGGTTTTATGGGCAACTTCTCCAATTTTAATGTTTGTTTTAATTATTTATGCTGTGGGAGGAACCCTAATTACAACTTTAGTCTTTGGACGGAAATTAGTTGCTATTAACTTTGAACAACTTAAACGAGAAGCTAATTTTAGATTTGGGTTGATTCGGGTACGAGATAATGCTGAATCAATTGCTTTTTATCGAGGACAAAATCAAGAATCTAGTCGAGTTAAACAACGTTTTATTGATGCTTTCAAAAATTTCAACAATTTAATTCGTTGGCAATTTGGTTTAACTATATTTCAAAATGGCTATCAATATATTAACTTTGTCTTGCCATTTATAATTCTCGCACCGCGAATTTTTACCGGAGATTTAGAGATTGGAGCAGTAACGCGATCGCAAGCAGCGTTTGAGAGGATTGGTTTTGCTCTAGGCTTGATTATAAACCAGTTTGAGAAGTTGAGCGCTTTGAGTGCAGCAGTAAATCGTCTGTCAGCTTTATCTGAATTTACAGACAAGGGGAAGTCTTTATCTAATGGTGCAAATACTAATATTCTTATTCAAGAAAGTCCCGAATTAGAAATTAGTCATCTGACTGTTAAAATTCCAGAAATTAGTAAAACCGTAGTTAAGGATTTATCAATTAGTCTTAGTAAAGGTGAATCTTTATTAATTATGGGTGATAGTGGAGTTGGTAAAAGTTCGTTATTACGAGCAATAGCTGGATTATGGAATATTGGTAGCGGAAATATTAATCGACCGAAACCAGAAGATATATTATTTTTACCACAACATCCTTATATGATTCTCGGTTCTTTACGTCAGCAACTTTTATATCCTTATCTAGATAAACAGATTAGCAATCAACAATTAATTCAGGTATTAAATACAGTTAATTTATCAAAAATAGCAAATAAGTATCAAGATTTAGATACGATTGAAGATTGGTCGCAATTACTTTCTATTGGAGAACAACAACGTTTAGCTTTTGCTCGGTTATTATTAACAAAACCGAATTATGCAATTTTAGATGAAGCAACCAGTGCTTTAGATGAAACCAACGAATCACAACTTTATCAACAGCTACAACAAACAGAAATTACCTATATTAGCGTCGGTCATAATCCTCAATTACTAAAATACCATCAGCAAGTATTAGAAATAAATCATAAACAAGAATGGAATATATATCCAAGTAAATACAACGGAATTTGAATATTAGAGAGATTAGGGATTAGGAAATAGGAAATAGAAACAATTAACAATTAATAATTTTATCTCCCCCTCTTCCCCCTCTTCCCCCTCTTCCCCCTCTACCCCCTCACTCTTACCCATGAGCAATAAATTCGACATAAGACTTCTACAGCAATTTTGGAAAATTGCTAAACCTTACTGGTTCTCTTCCGAAAAATGGGGAGCTATTACTCTTCTCATCTTATTAATAATACTATCAATTATTAGCACCGCATTACTATTAATAGTTAGTATATTCCTTGGAGAAGTGACTACAGCTTTAGCACAACAAAATCAAGAAGTATTTATCCAATCTGTATTAATATTTATTGGGATAATCGTATTTGGGGTAATTCTTTTATCCTTAAAAAGTTATATTCAAGCCAAACTTTCTCTTTATTGGAGACGCTGGTTAACCTATAACTTTCTTAATAAATATTTTGACCGTCAAACATTTTATCGCTTCAGCTTTAATCCCGAAATAGATAACCCCGACCAGCGTATAGCAGAAGATATTAAAACCTTCACCTTACAAGCAGTAAACTTTTTAATAATTCTGCTTGATTCAATATTACAACTAATTGGTTTTGTCGGTATTTTATGGGTAACATCAATACCATTAACGTTGTTTTTAGTTGGCTATGCTGTTTTTGGAACCGTAATCACAACTATTTTCTTCGGTCGAATTCTCATTCAAATAAATTACCAACAACTTAAATACCAAGCAGACTTTCGATACAGTTTAACTCGGGTTCGGGAAAATGCAGAAGCTATTGCTTTTTATCGAGGAGAAAATTCCGAATCGAGCCAAATTCAATCACGCTTTGGACTCGTACTAACAAACTTTCATCGTTTAATTAATTGGCAACTTCGACTTAACTTATTTCAAAACAGCTATCAATATATTACCTTTTTATTACCAGCAATAATTCTTGCTCCTCGTATTTTATCTGGAGAATTAGAAGTAGGAGCATTTGCTAGAGCAGGTGCTGCTTTTAGAAGTATTTTGTTAGCTTTAACTTTAATTATTACTCAGTTTGAAGAATTAAGTAACTTTGCAGCCGGAATTAATCGTTTAGAAAATTATGCAAAATTTGCACGTACAGTACATAAAATTCCTCCAGAAGCATCAATTATTGATTTTAGAGAAGACAATTTTTTATCTATAAATAATTTAACTTTGTATACTCCAGATTATCAAACTAAGATTATTCAAGATTTATCACTTACCGTTAATCGAAGTGAATCATTATTAATCGTTGGTTCTAGTGGTGTAGGTAAAAGTTCTTTACTCAGAGCAATCGCTGGTTTATGGTACTCAGGAGATGGTTCTATTATCCTTCCTCCCCAACAACAAATACTCTTTTTACCCCAGCGTCCCTATCTAATATTAGGTTCTTTACGAGAACAACTTTTATATCCTCAACAACAAGACACTACCGACGAACAACTTTTACAAATATTAGAAACAGTCAACTTACCTTTAATTGGTAACAAAATTTCCAGCTTGGATACAACAGTTGAATTTAATAAAATACTTTCAATCGGAGAACAACAGCGTCTTGCTTTTGCTCGGTTATTATTAACAAAACCGCAATACGCTATTTTAGATGAAGCTACCAGTTCTCTCGATGTTAAAAACGAAAAATTACTTTATACACAATTACAGCAAAGCGGTATTACCTATATCAGCGTCGGTCATCGCTCTACATTGCTCGAATATCATGATTATGTTTTAAGAATTAATAATGACCGTAGCTATAATTTAATGTCGAAATCAGAATATCATAATTAAAATTTTAGAGACGTGATATATCACGTCTCTACACTTGTTGATGAACTACTTTTTCTTAGTAGCTATAGCTAATTTCGCACCCTCAACCAATCGTACCTTATCCATAACCGCTACAATACGTCCATGATTCACCCCTTCATCTGCATTCAATACCACCATTAAAGGTTGTTCTGGTTTTACTTGTTCCTTAACCCCTGCTTCTAACTTATCCAAGGTAATCGGTTGCTTATTCAAAAACAACTTTCCCTCCTTATCTACCGTTAAAGTAACTTTAGCTGGTTGAGCTGCTGCTTTAGCGCTAGATGCTTGAGGTAAATTAACCGGTAAACCCTCTTGACGAGTTAAAAACAGAGTTGACATGATAAAGAAAGTCAAAATCGCAAAAATCACATCTATCATTGGGACGATGTTAATCTGCGCTGGAGCATCCGCTTCATCTGGTAGACGCATGTATTCCCTCTCCTCGTTCGTAATGACGACGGTAAAGTAATTCTAACTCCCCACCGTATTCCTGAATTAACGCCATCTGTCTTTGATACATTCCTCTAAATGTATTCGCAAACACAAGCGTGAAGATTGCCACAACTAATCCTGTAGCTGTAGAAACCAGCGCTTCACTAATACCACCGGTGACATTTGCGGTTTGAGAACCCCCCACATCACCAAGGTCCAAAGAAGCGAAAGAAGCAATTAATCCTAATACAGTACCGAGAAGACCCAACAATGGTGCAAGAGAGATAATAGTGTCAAATATATTTTGGAAGCGCTTGAGTAAAGGTATTTCAGCCTGAGCTTCACTCTCCAAAGCCAAACGAAACTCTTCTGGAGTTGGTTGTTCTAGTTCCAAAGCAGTCAGAAATATGCGAGGAATAGGTAAATCTGCATTCTTTCGCAATCCGTCAATTGCACCCACAACGTTATTGCGACGATACAGAGTTAATACATCTCGTACCACATCAGTCTGACGATTGTTTATTTTCAGCCAGAACCTTATTCTTTCCACAATTAGCGCTAATGCTAATACGGAAAAACCCAGCAGCGGTATCATGACTACGCCGCCAGCCGAGAATATATTACTTATTGCCATGTATAATTCTCAAGTAAATTACGAATGTCTTTACTACCGCTTATAGATATAGCAGATAGAGCTTATCACGCAAATTTATAACAAATGAGAATAAAAGTCAACTTACTAAAATATCAAAAAATGAATCATAAATTTAGTCTCAAGATATTTTGACTTCCTTGAGTGTGATGTACTATTGATTTAGTCCGATAATCGTTATAAAAATCGAAGAGTATTGATTTTCGAGAACCCCAAGAGTACGTCAAAAGTTATATTCATACTTACCCTAAATTTGCAAGTATTCTTGATTAACTTTAAGGGTAAATTAATTAACTTCCACATTTGATTTATTCTACGATTGTCAATCTATACAAAAATATTATTACTAATAATCTATTATCATGAGCTTTTCCAACACAGCTCTACAGCAGCGAGAAAGAGAATCAAAAGCTCTAAGAGGGTATTGATTAAATAAATCTTAAGCAGCTGAAAAATTATTTTTTCGAGCTAGACGACTCTTTAAAACATTTGATACAAATACTGGATAAAAAGTTTTCAATATTACTACCTAGATAAAAGCGAATAATTTGGAGGCAATTAAATTTAAAAGAACTTTAGTGATTTCCTATTGTTTAACTCAGTCTAAATTCGCTCTTCACAAGAGTTCTGATAATTAGATTACTGCGAAAAGTAATTTGTATCAATATGTATCAAATTAAGTCACAAAAATACTATTTAACAAGGCAGCAGATAAATCAATATCAAGACTAAGTTAGTAGCAAATTATACTTAGTGTTATTGTCTAAATTTTTCCTCATCTCGATATATTTCTTAATTGATAGAATTGTTTGATTTGCTTATAAATCTTATATATAAATAATTAGAGAGATTTTAACTTATATAAAAAATATTCAAATAAAAACTTCAGTAATTTAATTTATGAGTGCTTTTTTATATCTTGTTATTTTAGTGTTTAGCGATTTATTTTTTTGTATTTCTTGTCTTATAGAGATTTCAAGCAATATGGGATTTATTTAAGCAAAGTAGAAAAACAATATTTTTTTGAATACTATTTATTCATGAAAATGCTTAATTTTGTTTATAGAGTACAGCACAACAAAAAATTAAATTTTATCTTGGTTTTGACAAGCTTATTAGCTGATTTTTTGCTGTGGATATAGTAAACAAGCAGATGAAAACCTTAGCCGAAGAATTACTAGAACAACTAATGCTGTTTAAACGCTTCAAGCACCTTGATGATG
>JBCBHT010000274.1:0-9643 GCA_038525335.1 Cyanobacteria bacterium J06621_15
ACACGCTGCGCTAACGAGAGACGCTACGCTAACGCACAGCGAATAATGACGGTAAATATTTTTGTTGACTTACTTATTACGAATTATTTTGTCCTGCCCAAATACGGGTTGGCATTCCCCAAATGTAGATAAATCCTTCAGCAGCTTTATGGTCAAATCTGTCTTCTGCACCGTAAGTTGCCATTTCAGGGTTGTAAAGTGAGTTATGGGAACGACGACCAACAATAGTAGCGTTACCTTTAAACAGCTTCATTCGCACGGTTCCAGAAACTCGCTCTTGTGTTTGTTGAATAAAAGCGTCAAGTGCAGCTTTGAGCGGACTGAACCATAAGCCGTTGTAAATTAATTGGCTATAAGTTTCTTCGATACCCCGTTTGTATTGAGTCACATCGGCTGTCAAAGTCAAACTTTCCAAATCGCGATGCGCTTGAATTAAAGCCACCATTGCGGGAGATTCGTAGATTTCCCGCGATTTGATACCCACCAAACGGTTTTCTATCATGTCGATACGTCCTACACCGTGGTTTCCGACCAATTGATTGAGCTTGGTAATTAGTTCAATTGGATTTTTGGATTCACCGTTGAGAGTTGCAGGAATACCTTTGACAAAACCAATCTCGACATACTCTGGTTCGTTGGGAGTATCCACTATAGCCTTTGTCATCTCATAAACTTCTTCTGGAGGTTCGTGGGATGGGTCTTCCAAAACTCCAGCTTCAATACTCCTGCCGAGGAGATTTTTGTCAATACTGTAAGGGGAAGATTTTTTAACCGGTGAAGGAATACCAAAACGTTCCCCATAAGCAATAGTTTCTTCTCGACTCATACCCCATTCCCTTGCTGGTGCAAGTATTTTGAGATTAGGATTCATAGCTGTAACAGCCACATCGAAACGAACTTGGTCGTTACCTTTGCCAGTACAACCATGTGCAACTGCATCAGCTTCGTGTTTTTGAGCAGCTTCTACTAAAGCTTTGGCAATTAACGGACGTGCTAAAGCAGTAGCCAAAGGATAGCGATTTTCGTAGATAGCGTTAGCTTGAATGGCAGGGAAAGCATAATCTTTAATAAAGCTTTCTTGAACATTAACTACTAATGATTCAGCAGCACCAGACTTGAGAGCTTTTTCACGAACTGGTTCTAATTCTTCACCTTGACCTAAATCTGCTGCGAGAGTAATAACTTCTTCTACTCCCCATTCTTGTTTGAGGTAGGGGATACACACTGATGTATCTACTCCACCGGAATATGCTAAGACAACCTTTTTGGCGCGACCCATTGATTATTTCTCGATGCTGCAAAACGACGAATGTCTATTATCTTATTAATTTAGGTATATTCTCCTCCGTATTTATACTAATTAAGTATTTTTTACGAGCTGTACATATACCTAATTACGTATTGTTGTAGTTAAAATATTGGGCATAAATACATAGGTTAATAATTTAAAACGGCGGTATTAAAAGTATAAATACTTACTTTTTTGAGACTTTTAGCAAGCTATTTATTTGATTTATTTTAAGTTCTAATTACTATTAATTTTCTTTCTCAGAAATTTATCTAATTAGAGAAAAGATTGAAGTATTTTCACTTATTCGTTGTCAAACTTTAGCATTTTTATATAAAATTTCTAAAAAACATACTACAAGTTTATATTTGACAAAGTATTTTTCCTGATAATTAAATACAGACCAAATTGTTCGGGTTCTAAATTCAATATTTGTTATTAACAAAAAAGGTTGGATTGTAATGCATTCACAAATTAAATGTCTGATGACCGTAGCTTTAACCTGTACAGTTTTTGCAGCGAGTGCTACAACTGCTAAAGCACAGTCGAGTGTAAATCACGAATTTGAGATTACATATGATACGTTATTTACTTTAATACCAATTGAAGAACAACCAGGATTTTTTACTGCTAACATATCAGGTACTTCTCAAGGTAATAGTATTCCTTTTGGCTTAAGTAATTTTGAAAGTAATACATTCGGTAAATTGGTATCGGAACAAACTGTTACTTTGGATAGCGGAGAAATCGTTCCGGTAAGTCGAGATTTTCAATTTAATGCGAATCCTGATATTTTAGGGTTAGTAAACCCACCGCAATCAGTAATAAATCAACGTGCTGCATTAGGAATACCAAACCCAGAAGAAAATTCTGATATATACTTTGGCGATAGCGAAAATAAGCTATTTGGACAAGCAGATGATATGGCTACAATTAACTTCTTCCCCCCAGGTTCACCAGACTTTCCAGGTACGGTAAACGGTGGAGGAGTTATTACCATTACCGGAGGAACAGGGGTATTTGAAAACGCTAGCGGTGAAATAACTTTCGAGCAAAACGATAGACTTCCCCTAGACCAAAATGCTCCCGCTCCTGGTGTAGCAACATTAAAATTCAACGTACAAAAACCACAAGCAGTTCCAGAATCAACAGGTGTTTTTGGTTTATCTATAGGAATGTTAGGTGCTGGTTATATGCTGCGTCGAAACCGTCGTCAATAAATCAAATAATAAGAAGTGCAGAATATCTTAGTGAGTTGGGGAGTTAATTGTTGGCTAGAGTAATATTTCTACCGAACAAGTGAAGCAATAAATTACTCAATAAAAACTCTAGGCAGGATAAATCCCGTAATCAGGTTTCACCTCTGAGCTAAATTTCACAGGGCTTTCAGCATTTCTGTGATAAATTATTATATTTTTTTAATATCCCATTTATTCACTAGGTATTCTGTTAGCTTCCAATATTTAAATGTGTCTTTTTCCAGCAATAATTTCCGTAGTCGCAGTCAGCTAAGGAACAGCGGTATAGTCGTAGCTGTCTTATCCTGAAGGGAATATTGTTGGGGGTGAAACTGTGTTTTTTAGTGTGGTAATTCCGACTTACAATCGCAAACCGATTTTAGAAAAATGTCTCAAAGCTTTGGAAGTGCAAAGTTTGAGTCAGGATAGTGTGGTGACAGATTACGAAATTGTTTTAGTAGATGACGGTTCTACCGATGGAACTTTAGAGTGGTTGTCAACACATAAGAATGAATTTCCCCACGTGCGAATCTTCGAGCAAGAACATTGCGGACCTGCTGCTGCACGAAATTTGGGTGTAGAAAAAGCAAAGGGCGATACAATTATTTTTATTGATAGCGATTTAGTAGTTACAGAAAATTTTCTCCAAGCTCATGCAGATGCATTAACAAATGGTCAGGAAAGCTTGGAAAATGACAGATTCTTTACTTATGGTGCGGTAATTAATACGGCGAATTTTGATAATCCCACATCGGAACCGTATAAATTGACCGATTACTCTGCTGCTTTTTTCGCTACAGGAAACGTTGCTATTCCCAAGCATTGGTTGGAGAAAGCTGGACTATTCGACACTGGTTTTCAACTTTACGGTTGGGAAGATTTAGAATTAGGAGTGAGGCTGAAAAATTTAGGTTTAAAGTTAATTAAATGTCCAAAAGCTGTAGGTTATCATTGGCATCCAGCTTTTGATTTAGACCAAATTCCTAACTTAATTGATAAAGAAATTCAACGAGGACGGATGGGAGTTTTGTTTTACCAAAAGCATCCGACTTGGGATGTAAGAATGATGATTCAAATGACTTGGTTACATCGTTTACTCTGGGGTGTTCTTTCATTGAATGGTGCTTTAAACGAGAGAACAATGGCTCCACTATTACGACGATTAATTAAGGCTGGTAAACCACAATTAGCTTTGGAATTAGCTCGAATTTTCTTGAATTGGTATAATGTTAAAGGCGTTTATGCTGCTTATTTGGAAGCGAAAAAAGAGCAGAAGTTTACTTAAGTTTGTAGTAAAGAATTGAGCCTAGGCTGTGTACTTTGACCAAATTTGAGCATTTTGCGCTCATACAAAATTTCTCTCCCTCACCCCGCTTGCAGTTCTCCTCTCCCAAGCTTGGGAGAGGGGTTGGGGGAGAGGGTAATACTTTAAGCTAATACACGTTTTTTGCATGAATTTTTATTCTTAAAAAAGCACAAAGTAAACAATCTAGCTTGAGCCTATTACTACGAAAATGAAATTATTGTGAATTACTTTTAATCGGAATTTCAATTAAAAATTCAGTACTTTTTTCGTATTTAGTTCGATATTTGATATTATCTTCATGCTTTTTAACTATAATTTGATAGCTGATTGATAATCCTAGACCTTTTCCTTATCCTACAGATTTATTTGTGAAGAAAGGGTCAAATATTTTATTCTGAATAGTGTTTAAAATTCCTATTCCGTTATCTGCAATTCTAATTAGAGTAGTATTTTCAGCCGAAATATTGGTAATGGTGGTAGTTTCATTGATGCCCGATAGAATAATATTTAAATTAATAAATTTACTGACAATTAATAACAATTAAAATTCGAGTTTACTTTTGTATCTTGTTAACTACAAACAGCACAAACCGATTAATTCGGTTTTCCGCCTCAAACACGGCATTTTTATGTGGTAGATTAGAAAAGTTTTCTAATCTCGCACATCTAGGAATTCGGGTGTTTCCGGCAAGGAAATGCAACTAGATGGAGGTTTAACCCGAATAGGAGAAAAATATGCCTGTTGTTTCGTTGGCTCAAATGATGGAGTCGGGAGTTCACTTCGGTCATCAAACCCGGAGATGGAACCCTAAAATGTCTCCTTATATTTACACTTCTCGTAATGGAGTACATATCATTGACTTGGTGCAAACTGCCCAGTTGATGGAAGATGCATATAGTTATATGCGAACTCAAGCAGAACAAGGTAGAAAGTTTCTGTTTGTTGGTACCAAAAGACAAGCTGCAGGAATTATCGCTCAGGAATCAAGCCGTTGTGGTGCCCACTACATTAATCAACGCTGGCTGGGTGGAATGCTTACCAACTGGGCGACTATTAAGACCAGAGTAGACCGTTTAAAAGACTTAGAACGTCGCGAGGAAAGCGGTGCGCTAGATTTACTTCCGAAGAAAGAAGCTTCAATGCTGCGTCGGGAACTATCTAAGTTGCAAAAGTACCTCGGTGGGATTAAAACCATGCGTAAAATCCCCGATGTGGTAATTATTGTGGATCAGCGCCGGGAATATAACGCGGTTCAGGAATGTGAAAAGCTGGGATTGCCTATTGTGTCTATGTTAGATACTAATTGCGACCCAGATGTTGTGGATATTCCTATCCCTGCTAACGATGATGCTATTCGTTCTATTAAGTTGATAGTCGGTAAATTAGCTGACGCTATCTACGAAGGTTATCACGGTCAAGTAGCTGGTGATGACGACTACGAAGACTACGAAGGCGCTGAAGACGATTACGATTATGAAGATAGCAGCGAATTCAGCGAGTCTTCTGAAGATTCATCAGAAGATAGCGGACAGGAAGATGGAGAATCCACTGAAGGATAAGGTGTATATAGTCTCATCAATTTAGGGATGATGTAAAAGTAAGGAGTAGGGCATAATTTTGAATTACTTGGCTTGTTGAATAACACAAGCCAGTTACTCTTATTACCCTCTCCCTGCTTCATAATTAGTTGAAACAAGCAAATACTTTTGGTCAAACCATAAAAATATTTTTGAGTACGAAAAACAACAGTCTTTGATAGAGGGATAGAGGGGTATTTTAGTTCGTCCGGTTAGGATTATCCCTAATGAAGTGAAAAGTTTTATTTGACTATATTTTTCACAACTATCTCACAGGTAAGTAATATAGAAATACTCAATATCCGAGAGCAATTTAAACTATCAGTTAAGTAGAAATTGAGGCAACATGGCGGAAATATCTGCAAAATTAGTCCAAGAGTTACGTAAAAAAACCGGCGCTGGTATGATGGACTGCAAAAAAGCGCTGAAAGAAACCGAAGGTGACATCGAAAAAGGTGTTGAATGGTTACGTCAAAAAGGTATTGCTGGTGCAACCAAAAAAAGCGACCGCATCGCTGCTGAAGGTTTGATTGATACCTACATTCAACCAGATGGTCACAAAGGTGTATTAATAGAAGTCAACTGTCAAACTGACTTTGTTGGTCGCAATGAAGCTTTTAAGTCTTTGGTGCAAAATCTAGCGAAGCAAGCAGTAAATGCTGACAGCGTTGAAACTTTGTTGAGTCAACCTTATGAAGAAAACAAAGACAAGACAGTTGAGCAAACTATTACCGAAACAATCGCTACTTTAGGTGAAAACATCAAAGTACGTCGCTTTGAAAACTTTTCCGCTTCCGAAAAGAATGGAACTGTAGAAAGCTACATTCACACCGGTGGTAGAGTCGGTGTATTAGTTGAGCTACAATGCGGTTCGGAAGCTGCTTCTGGAAAGGAAGAAGTCAGAACATTAGCGCGAAACGTTGCGATGCAGGTTGCTGCTTGTCCCAACGTTGAGTATGTAAATGTAGATGATATTCCTGCTGAAATGGTACAGAAGGAAAAAGACATCGAAATGGGACGCGATGACTTAGCGAAAAAACCTGACAACATCAAGGAAAAAATTGTTCAAGGAAGAATCGATAAGCGTCTTAAAGAAATGACTTTGGTTGATCAACCTTATATTAGAGACCAAAGCACCTCAATTGAGGAGTTAGTAAAACAAACAGCTTCTCAAACCGGTGAAACAATCTCTATCAGCCGCTTTACTCGTTACATCCTTGGCGAAGGTATTGATAAAAAAGAAGAAGACTTTGCTTCGGAAGTTGCTGCACAAATGGGTAACAAGTAATTTAGTTAAGAATAGTTTCGTTTTTAGACAGGTCAATCTTCAATAGTTTGACCTGTTTTTCGTAATATGGCGGAGGTTGGTTGTTAGTTAGTAGTTATTAGTTATTAGTTATTAGTTATTAATGGTTATTTGTTATTTAATTGATTATGGAATAGGGAGTAGGGAATAGAAAAGATAATATTTTTGTTGATTATGTTAGCAGTCAAAATTATTTGATTATTTAGTAGCTAGTACTAGACCACATAAGTTATGAGGGGTGCCACAATGATATTTGTAGGTTGCGTTGAACGTTAGCGTAGCGTGTCCGTAAGGACATAGTGAGACCCAACTCGGGTGTTGGGTTGCGCTTCGCTTAACCCAACCTACTGAGCTTCCTACTTCCTACTTCCTGCTTACAATATCAACCTATTTATTAACGAATAATTGATAATTTTAAATATTAACAGCGATTATACGGGGATAACTGCGTACCTTTGTACCACAACTAAGATAAAATAGAAAGTAATCGTATATGGCAAGACCAATCGAGCGAATAGAGCAGGATATTGTTGAACTAGAAAAGGCTATAAGAGTTATAGCAGAACAACTGCAAAATGCTTATAGCAGTTACTTAGAAGTTTTAGGACAAGCTGTGCGCCAGCAGCTGATTTTAGCAAGCTACTATCTTTGTACTCAAGGATACCCCGAAAGTTTTCTAAAGTTGTCTTTGAATCAACGACAAAAGTTGCAAGAAGCTATGCGTAAATTGGCAAAATCTGCCGCACAAGATATGCAAGCTTTACTCAACAATGAGGAGCCAGAAGACACAGAGGATGAATTAGCAGAAATTGTATTAGAAGATGAAGAATTAGAAGAAGAAATAGAGGATCAACAAAATGATATTGATGAGTTAGAAGAGGAAATAGAATTAGAAGACCAAGATTTACAAGAAATTGCTCAAGAATTAGAAATTAAAGATGAAGATTTGGAAGAAATTGTAGAAAAATTGGAAATGGAAGATGAGCAAAGAAAATCCAATACCTTTTCTAAAGATGCTTCCCCTAGTTCGCTTCCTTTAGATGCCAAAATTGCTTTTTTATCTTCCAAGAAAGGTCAGCGTCCTATATTCTTATCAGAACCTACTCCTGATAAAGATTGGAAAAACTGGTTTAACCCTAATACTTCTAATCCAATGGAATTGGCTGCTTGGCAAAAAAATTTAGAACGAGCTATTGGTTACATAATTAGAAGTTTATCCAATGACGGCAATCGTTTATTACAGAAGGCAGGTTTATTACCAAGAAAACTCCCACCACAGATTCTAGAAGCAGCAGCCGCAGCTTCTTCTGAAGCATCTACAGAGGCTATGCCAGGACCACCAAATCTACTAAACTTAGTAGTTGGAATTGAAAGTGAAGAACAGGAGGAACCGGAAAACTTAACTCAAGTAATGGCTTTAAACCTACGACTTGTTGAAATAGAATTTTCCGACATGAAACTTTCTTCCGAACGCAAACAAATTCGCAATATTTTAAATCAGTTAAATAAATTAGGAAGAGAGTATCAGAAAAAACAGCGAGAACGTTCTATAGCTGCAGCTGAAGCCGCTTGGAGGTCTAGCTGGTATGAAGACTGACAAAAGTTAGGAGTTAGGAGTTAAGAGTTAGGAGTTATAAGTTATGAGTTTGAGTTGATGAATTATTTAATTATTTATGTCTAATAACTAACCACTAACTAATAACAACTAACTACTAACAACCATCACAAATGACTATTGATGACAAACCAGATTGGATAAGATTGCAAAAAGCTCTGTCGGTGGAAGCGGAACGGGGTTTTATCAATTTGAGGGGTAAGCAATATCTCTTCAATGAATTTCTTACTTTGACTTTTGGTAAGTTTCCTGTTGGTTTATCTAGCAGCGAACGTCGTCGCTGGCTGGATTTTTCTGCTAAGTTCGCAAATTATCCGAATCTGGAAACTGAGGATAGAAAGTATTTGGTTGCTGAAACTCGTCGGTATCTCTACAGTTTGCAGCAAGGAGAACGTGTTGCTGAAGAGAAAGCAAATCCTAAACCAAAGGTTATCCAAGTTCCTAAAACTAAAGTAGTTGCTGAAGTAAGTCGAAGACTAGCACCGGAATTAGAAAAAAAACTGATTGATTTACCGGAAATTGGTTTTAAAAAAGCCAGCCAATTATACCGTCTTGGTTTAGCTACGGTGCGCGATATACTTTATTATTTTCCTCGCGACCATATTGATTATGCTAATCAAGTTTGTATAGCTGAGTTACAAGCGGGTGAGACGGTGACAATTGTCGCAACTGTAAAGCGCTGTAACTGTTTTTCTAGCCCTAAAAATAAGAAATTATCAATTTTAGAAATTCAGCTAAAAGACAATTCTGGTATTTTAAAAATTAGTCGTTTCTACGCTGGAAATCGTTATAGCAGTCGCGGTTGGCAGGAAAGTGTCAAACGTCGCTATGTTGCTGGTAGTACTGTTGCTGCTTGTGGTTTGGTCAAGGAAAGTAAATACGGGTTGACTCTTGATAATCCAGAGTTAGAGGTTTTAGCAAATCCCGAGGATGAAATTGAATCGCTGACGGTGGGTAGAGTTGTACCGGTGTATGCTTTGAGTGAGGGGATTGTTGCGAGTACGGTACGACAAGCGGTAATTTCTGCTTTACCTGCAACCGCGCTTTTGAAAGAACCTTTACCACCAGGTTTGCGGAAGAAATATCAGTTAATGGAATTGAAAGACGCGATTAATAATATTCATTTTCCCTCCGATGCAGATAGTTTACGAGCAGCACGTCGTCGTTTGGTATTTGATGAATTTTACTATTTGCAACTCGGTTTACTCCAGCGTCAGCAAAAAGCCCGCGAAGCTCAAACTAGTGCAATTCTTGCTCCCCAAGGTGAATTACTAGAGCAGTTCCATAAAATATTGCCGTTTAAGTTGACAGG
>JBCBHT010000275.1:0-9617 GCA_038525335.1 Cyanobacteria bacterium J06621_15
AATAAATTGAAGATTAATTCAGTATTAGTTGTCCCAAATAATCGTTCAATTACTGAGCCAAAGCGAGGTTTACCACCAGGACGTGTTTTTTTTGTGCAATGATAACGGGCAAGTAAAGTATCAAAATATATACTATGAAATTCTTTACCGCCATCTACCACTAGGGTTGAGGGGAAGCGATTGAAACGTTGGACTAAAATACGTAACCCCATCATGCAAGACCTGTAAGAAGGCGAATCAAAAGTTAGATAAACTGCTAATATTCTTCGGGAATAGGCATCAGTTAGCAATGTCAGCCAAGGTCTTCCCAGCAATCTCCCGGTAGCTTGGGAACGTAACTCAATATCAAGTTCTGTATGGTCTATGTGTACTATTTCAAAAGGACGATTTCCGTGAGGACGTGTGTTTTTGGTTAATTCCCATACAAACGGCTCTGTTGTATATGCGGCTTTTGCTCCCTTACGTTTAAAAGTCTGTTCGTGAATTGGACGTTTTTTAAGACGCTGGTAAAAGGTGCGATTCGAGAGAGGTTGTATATTTAAACTGCTACAGGCTCTAACATATGCTCGATATACGGAAGCTGCTGGTGCTTGCCTTGGCGTTTCAAAATGCTCTGTAATAAATTTATTTAGTAGTTCGCTCGATTGAGAAGGGGCTTTGGGTTTTCTATTGCCTCTCGTGGTAGTGCGCGGTAGTAAACCAACATACCCACAACCATATTCCAATTCTGAAGAGCGGAACTGTTGCACCCATCTACGTAAAGTGCGAGGTTTGATGTCTTTATAAATATCTGTATTCTTCTGAAAATATGCCTGCACGATATTAAATTTACGGTTCGCTTCTTTTAAATTGGCAGGAGAAGCTGCATCCATTTTCTTACGTACAGTCTCATTAATTGCTGTATCTGCGGCTTTATCACAGACATGAATCGCATCACTTTCAAACAATTGTAGAAAGAATGAAGTAGGTAACTCTATTGGAAAGCCAGACTCCGGTAATAGTGTAGTTTTAGTCTCACCATAGTTGACTAAAGTCCATCTTGCTTTATCCCATATTAAAACTGTGTTTGGTAAAAATGTTGTGGGATATGTACTGAAATTTTTAGTATTATTATTATCAGAGTCAGCTTTATTATAAGCATCACATGTTGGCTGGTCTATCCATAGTCTTGTCCGCCAATGTTCGTACAGATGTACGTCTGATAAATCTACGTACAGTTGCCCACTTGCAACCATTATATATACATCATTGGCGCATATTCCTTCCAGTTCGGATAGTAATGCTGCAATTGTGATTCCAGGATTATCAGTAACTAATCTTATGATTTGAGAAGTAGGCGTACTTTCCTTCAAAGATTTAAATCCTAGATAATCCTCCAAAAACATTAGGTTCTGAGTAAAAACCGGATTAAGCTCGGAATCTGTACGAACGCGGTATTCTAAACCGTATTGAGATGCATGGGCTTCTCCTGGTGGACAACGCCATTCGTCCGATGCTGTTTTTTGGTAACGTCCAGGATATTTTTGTGATAGTTTCTCCAGTTCTTTAACTGTCTTCCACTCCTCCCAACATGCACCCTTTTTCCTTAATACGAAAAAATCAGGTGTATGGTAGTGACCTATATTACGCCCTTTATTGTTTTTATACTGGATTTTGAAGGGTGGCGGCTGGTCGTAGAATTCTAAAACGCCTTCGTCATGCTCCATTTGATAAATAGCCCACAACTCCACTGTATGGCTCTCAAACTGAATTGTGACACCCATCTTCCTACTGGGATAAACCCCACTTACATTTTTGGTTCTTCCCTGCACTTTACGTGAAGGTGGAGATAACCTAATTGCAGCAATCTTTTCAACTGTTTGTGTTGAATAATTCTGTTGTCTGCACCAATGTTCAAATTCGTTACTGTTCATTTGAAAATCCCGTGCCGTAGACATTACCCGTGACAAGCTGCGTTCGTTTAAAACATAACGACCGCTAATCGCAAGTTCACCCTTTGAACCATATATTAGTCACTTTGAACCATATATTGTCATCAAAGTTCTTAGAAATAGATGATTCTCACAAAAATTCCTGCGTACTGCCTCCTGTTTCTCATCGAAGAACTTTAGGCTTTATTATGGTTCATAAATAGAACACGCGGTCATAAATTGATACAAAATTTTATGTAATGCGATGCTTGAAAACCTATAAATTACGTTGAACTGCGGTCAAGATATGATTCAAAATTTGGTCACGGTATGGGTAAAGTCACATTACCAACCATTACCGAAGCGGACAAAGAGAACCTTGATGTTTTGCGGCGTAGGTATCTTTACCACCGGGCTGGAGGGAATTTGTTAGAGGGAACAGTTATGTTGTTGTTGGTTTCCCCACTACTTGCGCTTGCTGGGTTTTACGACCCTCCGTTTCGCATTAAGGCAGAAGAATCTGTTGATGTGGTAGTGGATGATGGTGAGGAAATTCTGCGCGGACGGATTGATGTGCTGGTGCTACAAGATAGATTTTGGGTAATGGTACTGGAATCAAAAAAGACTACCCTATCAGTGTGGACAGCAGTGCCGCAAGCCTTGGCGTATTTGATGGCAAACCCTAATCCCAATCTGCCTGTATTTGGGATGGTGACAAATGGGGACGATATTTTGTTTATTAAGGTGGCACAAGCAGATACGCCGCAATACAATCTGTCACGGGTATTTGCCCCGTTTACTTCGGCGAAAGAACTTTACACTGTTTTACAAATTCTCAAGCGATTCGGTCAGGTAGCCGCTTCTATGAAGCCTTGAAACCTATAGGTATTCTCACGGCTGAAAATTGGAGTTAAAAATAAATCTATTTTAAGATGGCAACCACGCTTTATAAACGTAAACTCCACCTACATCATTTTGATTTAACGGACCTATTTTTTTATGAGTAAATGCAAATCCATTCGTAGATAAAAACTTCTCATATTGACTACAAGAAACCTTAAAGTCTCCTTTTTTTTTCAACCCTGAATTCAAAGCTTCCCGTTCTAAATCTGCTAAGATTTTTTCATCTTGGGCTAATGCAATATCAATTATGTGATTATGATAAGTTCTCAGTGCTGCCTGCCAAGCATCAAAGTCATTTGGATTGTGAGGTGGTAGAAACTCATCACCCACTATAAGCAAACCACCCGATTTCAAATTACGTTGAATATTTTGGAAGTAGCTACGTTTGTTCTCAGGCTTGATATGATGGTCGGAGAATGAAGAAAAAATACAGTCAAACTTTTCTTCTATATAATATGTACAGCTATCTCCCTTCATTAATTCAACTGATGAAAAATGTTGTAAGTTATGCTTTAAAACCTCAAAGCATTTCTCATCAAGCTCAACTGCAATTACTTTAACATTAGGAATTTTTGCTAGTCTTCTTGTAAAAATTCCCGTTCCTGCTCCGACCTCTAATACTTTAAAAGGCGCAGTATCATCTCCTCTATGTTTAGATAACATTGAGGTCATTTCAACCATCATATCGATGAAATAAGCGTGCTTTTCTTCATGCTTATCATATTCTAGTACATCAATATAAGCGGACATTTCTCTAAAATTTTTCAGTTCCATATCATTGGTGACAACTTAAGATGAAAGGAATTTATTAGTGATACTTTTAACACTTGGTGCTTTTTAAGTAGGCTAAGAATAATGGCTATCTTATAGTACAGTTTTTGATATTCCTGACACAGAAGCCAATGCTTTCATTCTTCGGTTATCCCGGTTCTCGTCCGGGTACATATTCAGTATTCTTTAAATCTTGATTAGTTTTTTTAAATAACCCAAGTTGCTAGTTATGCAATACGCGAAGCGCTGGTGTGTACGGTCAGTATTTCCTAATAAAATCCCCTCCAAGAAGAAAAAAAAGGGGGGATACATACTTATGAAAATATTTTTTTTCTTAAACTTGTTCTGACTTCTTCTTGAATGCTGGTAAGCCTTTGCAATGCCTCAAAGTTACTAATTTTGATTTGTTGAACTCGACTAATAATATCTTCTAATGGTTTTCTCATCGATTGGACTAATTCGCTTTCGATAATTTTTTTTATTTTGTCTTCATGTTTTGCAACTTCTTTTTCATCTGCTGAGAAACGAATATTTTTAAACTGATTTTTGTCACCTGATTCAACATATTCAGCCAAAACTTTACTTCTAGAAACTTCAATAACTGAAAAATCTCTTACAAACCCTTTGAAGTTCCTGGCAAGCATTTTATAATTCATAACATAGACTTGATATCGGCTAGCGTGTTCTAACAGCATTTCAAAGTTACGGTCAAAATCTTCTGCCTTTGTAAAAACAAAAACTCTGACACTATCTGGGTCTGCCGTATCCAAAATTTCTCTGCCTATTGCCTCCGACCAAAATGACTCTTGATGATCTATTAAAGCTAATGCAAATACACGCGCTTCCTGGTCTCTTTGTAAACTTACAAGACGCTGAGGATATAAAACTGCTGGAATAAAATAATCTGAGTTTACTGCCATGATCTGTTTACGAGTTTCAGTGACAGAATCAAGAATTATTAGTTCAAAACAAACATTTTTTTGAATATATTTATTTGCTTTAAGGTAATTTTCTGCTTCTTTGAAATCAGTTGCTTCAGCAAGTTTATTTTTGTCTAATGTAGGTTGCAATTCTGGTTGTTCTATTTTATCTCCATCAAATAGCGCAGGTTGCAATTCTGTTTGTTCTATTTCTTTGTTCAACTGCGGAAATTTAAATTTTACCCATTCTCTTGCCTCATTTATCTCGCTGTGCGTTATTTCCTGAAGCAATCTTGCTAATTCCTCTTTATTTGTACCATCAATAGATGATAGATGCGTCAAAGGGTCACTCAAGTTTTCCCCAAACAGTATTAGCTGATTGCGTACTCGTCCTGTAAGAAAACCAGATGCATAGTTAACCCAGGGTTTCTGCGATAAACCAGGGGTTAAACAGCCAATAGCTATATCTACATTATCTAGGCTTTGCTCGATTTCTGCACGCCAAGCCTTGCTAATTCTTGAATCTAGGGTACATACCTTAGTTTCTAACTGTTGGTACGAAAAGATGGTGTTTTTCAAGCTTTCGGCAAGATGCTCCCCGTCACTACCAGACCACCAAATCAAAACTCTTCGATTATTTTGAAGCGAAAGCATTTGCTGTAATTTTATCAGCTTTCCAGGTCCACGTCCGGAAATACCAAGCTTTTCATAAACTTCCCCTAGCCGTTTGCGAACAGCATTTTCGGAGACACTGAGTTTGAGCGAAATCTCTTGTATCGACTTCTCTTCCAAGACAAGGGACACTGCCTCAGATTCCGCATCCGAAAGATTATATTTTTTTAAGAAGTCTTTGAGAAACTGCTCAGTAGGCATATTTGTATAGGCACTTATAGATAATGCCTCACTATTATATGCTGCTTGACACAAATAGTTAATATCCGTGTTACAATACGTACAAGGACAAATGCCTCACATATAAAAAAATGTGGCATTTAATGCGATTTATATTTTTTATGAATTGGGTGAGGAGTAAAGCATATCTTTTACATCGTTTGAATTTTTAGGAATGTTTATGCAACTCATAAAAAAAAAGAATAAAGCAAAGCTAGTAGCAACAAACAATTGCCTACAACGTTGGGCGAAAGCCATGAAAACCAATCTTTCTAACGACCGCAATATCTTATTTAAGTTGGCTTGTAAAGGTCTAAAGTATCTTATGCTAGCTTTACTTGGTTTTGCGCTTGCGTATATCTTATCTGGAGTTTTTGGAGCCGACACAATCGTAAAGATAATTTCATCTCCAAGGGTATGGGAATGGTTTTTACGTATTGCAATACTTATTTTCTGCTTTTTTGCGATCGCAATAGTGTATGAGTCTTCTAACTAATATAGCGGTAGAGATTTTATACTTCACTGCCCCATTGCGATAAGAATACCAATCTAACATCACTTAACACCTCGGAAAAATATGAATATATCGAGTGTCAAACGCCGTACTACGTTAATCCCGCTTTCGTTATGCCTTACTTCACTGATTTACTTCTGGTCAAATAATGCAAAAGTACAAATTCGCATAACTTTGACCACTCCCGATATGGAATTTGTAGTTGAAATTAACAGAGACAAATATCCATATCGCTTTAAATTCCTGCGAGATGCACAAACAGTTCTGATTGCTTCGGCTCAAAAATAGTAGTTTATTTGATGTAATTTCAGTGTAAAAAATATCCAGACAAAAAATAGTATTTCATCCATAGGCAGCGTGGCACGTCCAAATGCCTACCAAATAGTCTTCCATAGCTTTTAAAATTGTATTTAAATAAAGCTATATTTTCAGATGTGGAAGCCAAGACGGAATTAACCAGTTCTAATCCTCTACCAATTAAAATAACGATAGCTGACTAGGACTAACATTTTCTCGCCTTCTCGTATGGAAGCCCAAATGTCACCTATTACAGCATATGGGATATACGACGATTATCAACGGAATTCATATGAGTATGATGGAAGGTTAGCGTTCGTGCCATTCTTTTTCACAAGATAATTTATTAGATGTGTTTTTCCCGTTTATTTTATGTACTCTAAATAATTATTGAAACATTTCGGTTTCATAAAAGAGGCTAAATATCATCAAATCAAATCATCAAGCATCCTGGTTAATTCACCCTGCAAATCAACGCGGTTATCATCATAAATAATCACAGTTCTAGGGTCAGAATGACGGCTTAACTTTTGCGTAGCCCGAATATTACCATTATTTTGATTTAGTGCTTCGGTGATAGCGCTATGCCTAACCCTGTGGGGACTCATCCGCTTTTCAATCCCCGCCAACTTGCAATATTTACTAACAATTAAACGTATCCCTTCCCCACTTAACCTATTACCAAATTTTACCGGGTCGAGAGAAATAAAAATTGGTTCGTTGGGCTTATCAGTTGCATTAGATGCTTGTAACCAATCGTAAATTGAAACAGCAGTTTTTTGAGAAATTGTATGCAACTCGCGTTCTCCATTGCGACCTTTACCGCTAACCTCTAACTGGCAACTACTGTACTTAAAATTCTTTACATCCAAACCACTAATTTCACCGCGTCGTAGAGCATTACTCCACAACAACCGCATAATACAGTAATCACGCTTTCCAGCAAGGGTATCAGTATCGATTTTCTCAAATAACTTGACAACCTCTGCAACCTCTATCCCCTTGGTATCCCGATACGGTCTTATCTTCTCATTTTTAATTACGGATAGGTCGTAATCGCAGATGCTAAAGATTTGCCCCATCTCCACCAAAGATTTTATCGCGCTAATTCTGCGGTTAACCGTCGCTGGCGCTAAACCTTGCTCAAAAAGATGGTTCCGGTAAGCAACCACCACCGATATCGCCTGCGTCTTAGACAGCGATAAAAACTCACGAGCAAGGTCAGATGTTAATTCGCGACCGGGAGCAACAAGATTAAAGAAATTTCGCAAGTCATGAGAGTAAGCCCTGCGAGTGTGTTCGGAGCGCTTTTGCGTCAGTAACACTTCGAGAATTTGCTTACTATCCCCTTTAGTAATTGTACTTAAAGAAGTGATAGAGCGGAGCGTGATGATGCCTGACATAGAAGAAAATCGTTGAATACGAGAGCTTGTGCGCGTTAAGTGCTTGTTTAAACGTGCATTCTCACTACCACTTTACATTATTACGTTCCTTTATTCCTCACCTCGAATGGCTTTTAATCGTGGCGCAATCCGTAGTCGTTATGATGTCGGTTTTTATTTAAATCGAATCGCAAATATTTTATCTGAGAATCCCTGTGACTTTTAAGGGGTATCCTATTACTCTTTACAAGGTGAACCGTTTTAAGTTACATGACGCTTGTAGTGTTTATTGCGTTTACATGAATTCTCAAAAATTGTTGTCTCTATTACAAAAAAGTTTACTAGTAATTATAGTAATAGCGTCATTAATTCTTACAATTAATGCATTTCAAGGAAATTGGTTATCGCAATATTTTGACTCCGATTTTTTGGATAAAATTAAACCTTTGACTGGGATTAGCGGCTTAATTATTGTAATTATATTTTTAATTGAATTTTCTAAAAGTAAACAGGAAGAAACAAAAATAGCTTCTGCACGAAAAATAATAAAATCAATGGAAAATCAAGACGCTGAAGCAAATCATATCGAGACTATTGAATATCTACACAAAAAAAATGAGGATTTGAGTGGCTTAAATGCACCTGCATGTTTTCTAAAAGGAATTCAATTGAAAGAAGCCAATCTCAATGGTGCCAATTTCAGTGGTGCTAACTTAAGTAAGGCTAATCTCGATAATACAAGTCTTATAAAAGCAAATCTCAGTGGTGCTAACTTAAGTCAAACTAACCTCGTAAAAGCAAACCTTAGTGGTGCTAACCTAAGTCAAACTAACCTCGTGGAAGCAAATCTTAGTGGTGCTGACCTAAGTCAAACTAACCTTGATGGTGCCCGTTTCGTGGGTGCTAATCTCGAAAATTCTAATCTCAGTAATACCAGCCTTTTAAGGGCTAATCTTAGTGGTGCCAATCTTATAAATGCCGACCTTAATAATGCAAAGTTTTGGAATTTAGAACTAGGTGGACTCCAAAATATAACACCATACCAAATTCAACAAGCCAAAAATTGGGATAAGGCGATATACAGTCCAGAATTTCGGGAAAAATTAGGTTTATCAACAGAAAACTGAAATACTAACCTTAAACACCATTACAAGAACGAAAGTATTTTTTATAGTTTGAAATATTACTCTTATTCGTAATATAAATTTTCTCCTCATGCTTTTTGAATTTGGGTGATGCTGCTTTTTCAGACAAACACGATACGGTTGTAACCCATCATTTAAAGATAAAAATGCAAATCTCCAATTTTAGAGTAAAGTATCAAGGTTTAATTCATAGAGTAGGTTTAGCTATTGCACTTGGATTACAGATAATTGTTGGATTCAATATCACGCTACCACAAACAACTGTTAATGCTATTACCTTTGCAATTCTTAGCTATATATTATTAGACATATCTAACAATACGCGCAATTTACCTCAAAAGAAAGCCTATGAAGCGCAAATAGATATGTATACAGATATTATCAAATATCTTGATGAAAAAGTTGTCAAGCAGGCTATTCTAATTCAATATTCTGGCATTATGTCAATGCTATTGTTACAAAAACTCATGAGTAAAGGTGCAAATGTGAAACTTTATGTTCATGAACCAGAAACTACAAGAAATGAAGGAACAGAAAAACAGTTTGATGATAATATATCTCAATTTCTTAAAACTACACTTAAGCAATACGAACCAATTTCTACTTTAGAAATTCATTATTATAATGTACCAGCTTCAATTAGAGGTGTATTAATAGATGATGAAGTGTTAGGAATTGGTTGGTATACCTATACTCATAAGATTAATGATGATAATAAATCATTGAAAAATAAATTTGAAGTTACTGGGTACAATATAGCAGGTATTCTTTTTTATAAAGGAAGTAATGATTACGAAATTTTCAAGCGAATGTTTAAAGAGCAAGTTAAAGATTATGATGAATACAATAAATCAAAAAAATGATTACTATATATAATTATTTTT
>JBCBHT010000276.1:0-9550 GCA_038525335.1 Cyanobacteria bacterium J06621_15
ACAACGGCAGTTTTGCGGGAAGAGAATCTACACCGCAAACTGCCTCCCCTACGTGTTTTATGTCCTTCGGACACGCTTCGCTAACAATAATCAAATAGTAATCCTATATTTTCAAACTTAATTTATAATTACTTAATTTATAATTATTTTATTCAAACACAACAGTTCTATTACCGTAAACTAAAACGCGATTTTTTAAATGTAACCTGACTGCTCTTGCTAAAACTATTCTTTCTAAATCTTTACCTTTTCTAATTAAATCATCAACTGTATCGCGGTGACTAACTCTAACAACATCTTGCTCAATAATTGGTCCTGCGTCTAAATCTGCCGTGACATAATGAGATGTCGCTCCGATAATTTTAACTCCTCTTTCATAAGCTTTATGATAAGGATTTGCACCGACAAAAGCAGGTAAAAATGAATGATGAATATTGATAATTCGAGGAAATTGAGTCACAAAATTATTGCTCAGAATCTGCATATACTTTGCTAAAACAACTAAATCTATTTTGTAATCTGCTAATATTTCTAGCTGTTTTTTTTCTTGTTCGATTTTTGTGTCTTTTGTGATGGGAATATAATGAAAATCAATATTAAATTGCTCTGCAATTTCTTTTAAATTTGGGTGATTGCTAAGAATTAAGGGTATTTCAGCAAGAAATTCTTTAGCACGATGTCGCCATAATAAATCTAGCAAACAGTGGTCTTGCTTGCTTACCCAGATAGCAAGACGGGGAATACTATCGGAAAAATGTAATTCCCATTTAGCTTCTAAAGGTTGAGCAATAGAGTTAAAAGCCGGTGCGATTAATTCTTTGGGTAAATTAAAATTATCTAATAGCCACTCAATACGAGTTAGAAATAGACCGCTTTCAAAATCTGTATGCTGGTCAGCGTGGATGATATTACCACCATTTGAGTAAATAAAATTAGCAATTTTGGCAACTAAACCTTGTTGGTCGGGACAGGAAATAAGTAAGCAAGCAGTAGGATTTCCCATAATCTTGGTAACGAAGCATATTTATTATAATTACTATTCAGTTATAATCCAAACAAAACCCACCGTTAAGGTGGGCTGCATTTCACTGATGCTTAAAAAAGAAAAGGAAATCACTGATAAAGCTTATTTACTTTTGTTCTAAGAAGCTGGAAACAGCATCATATGTAAAGTCTTAGGTTTGAATAAACTTGATAAACGCAGTACTTCTTTAATTCCTAAATAATTGTTAGCATTATCTGCTGAATTGTGATATAGACAATTAAGCATGCTGCTGCAATGGTAGATGCTATCGATATTTACAGCGAGCATTTCAAAGCCTTCTTTACTAATACCCAAGTTTGCTTTATTTTCATTACCAACTAAAGGAATTATTCGCGAATCAAACTCTTCTTCTAATATTCCATAGACTTGTAAATTCTGCTGTAACTTTGACTTTCCCCGCTCAAAATTATTCGCTTCTACCAAGCAATAAATATCGGCTGTAGTTTGTTGCAAAAGTTTGTATATCAAGAATGCTCCTGCTAATTCTGTTCCGCCGAGAAAAAAGATATTATTTGGTAAAGTACCAAAATCTATAGGCAATAAACCACTATTGGTAAATTTATCTACAAAAATATCCGAATACTTATTGTTTGCAAACTGACTTATTGGCATTTTATCAAGCGGAACTTCTGCTGATTTTTGAGAATCAAGAAATAAATCTAACGGACTGTTTTGAGCAATTCTATTGCGCTTGACGAACATAATCTAATATCTCCTAATATCTCTAAATAATGGTTGTTGTTAGCAATTGAAATAAACTTGTGGCTGACTAAATTAAATCTGAGTAGCAAAACCTGATAGAAATTCCTGATGCTTTCCTGGAATTAATCGCAAACTTTCGAGAGAACCATGTTGTTCAACTCGTCCTTTATCTAGCATTACGACCCAATCAACGCGATTAATTGCACTCGGTCGGTGAGTAATGATAATAGTTGTCTTACCCTGACGATACGATAATATATTTTTCAAAACTCTTGATTCACCAATTGGGTCTAGTCCAGAGGTTGCTTCATCCAATATGAGTATGGGAGGGTTATTAACAATAGCTCTAGCGATTGCCAATCTCTGTCTTTGTCCCCCAGATAGATTAGCTCCGAATTCTCCCAAAGTAGTTTGATATGTATTGGGAAGCTGACTAATAAATTCATCAGCCTCTGCAATTTTACAAGCAGCAATAATTTGTTCAAAAGAAGCATAGGGATTACCTAAACGAAAGTTTTCCAAAATTGAACGACTCCAGAAATGAGGTTCCTGGGGAACCAAAACTATCTGTTCTCGCAAACATTCTAAAGAAAGGTCTTGCAAACTGTACATCCCAACGCAGATATTTCCAGATTGGGGCTGGTACAAACCTGCAATCAGCTTGGCTAAGGTGCTTTTACCGCAACCGGATTTACCAATAAATGCCATTGATTTTCCTCCAGGAAGCTTAATCGTGAAATCTTCTAGTAAGCTGGTTCTACCAGTATGATGGAAGCAAAGATTGCTGCAAAAAATATCTTCGCTATCGGGAAGTTTAGCAATTGGTTTCTGACTATCTGCAACTGCTTCTGGTGTAGCGTCGATAACTTCTAAAAGTCGAGAAACGGCTGTTTTCGAGCGGAAATATTCATCAGCAAGGCTCATTATTAAACTAATAAAAGCTAAAACATTGGCTTGCATCGCATTAAAAGCAAGCAACTGTCCGATGCTTAATTCTCTTTGGATTACTAAAAGACTTCCTAATACTAATAAAGTAGTTCCACCAAGTTTAGAAGTTAATTTAGTCAGAGTATTATTGATAATTCCAATATGAATTGTAGCAAAAGTTAAGTTAGCCAAACGACCGAAACGACTTTGTAATTCTTCCCAAAATTGTGGTGCAGCGTTAGTTGCTTTTAAAACCAAAGCACCTTTAAATGTTTCTACCAAAACTCCTTGATTTTCTGCTGATAGAACTAGAAGATTGCGAGTTTTCTGTCTGAGAGCGGGGAGAAATGGTAAAGTAGAAGCCGCCATAACTAGAGAAATAATTGTAGCAACTACAGTCAATTTCCAACTGTAGAAAATCATAAAACCATAAGAAATTATAGTGATAAAAAACTGACTGGGTAGACTAGCAACAACCTGAGCTACTAACTGATTTATTTCATTGATATCGCGCAATCTACTAATAATTTCTCCACTACGGCGAGATTCGTAATAGTTTAAAGGTAGATGAAGTAATTTATATCCAAATTCTAGAACTAATCCTAACTGTAACCTTTGAGTAAAATGGGCAATTATGATTGACTGAATTAACTGTAAACTGCTTGCGAATATACTCATAATTACAACTGCTGTTGCGACAAGTGTAAGTAAATGAGTATCTTGTCTAACTAATACATCATCAGTCAAAATTTGAATTAAAATTGGGCTAGTTAAAGAAAGTAAACCCAAAATTAAATTAGCGATTAAAATCTGAAAAAGCAGAACTCTATATTGCCAAACTCGTTTAAAAAAGCGTCCAAAACCTTGTTTTTGAGCATCTTCAGCAAAAGATTTATGTGAGAAATCAGCATCAGGTTCTAATAACAGCATGACACCGTTCCATGCTGCTTCTAATTCCTTTCTTTTGAGGTAGCGTAAGCCTACAGCAGGGTCACCAACAGCGTATTTATCGCCAGATTTGCCATATAAAACAACCCAGTGAGTTCCTTTCCAATGAATGATAGTTGGTAAAACAATCTCTTTTAATTTATCTAATACAGCAGGAGAGGCTTTAACAGCACGAGTATGAAAACCGACGATTTCAGCACCTCTTTTTAAACCTAAAAGAGTAGTCCCAAATTGTCCCGTACCAACCGCTTCTCGACTGCGATTAATACTAATAAAATTACCGTAATATTTAGAAACAGCAGCAAGACAAGCTGCTCCACAATCTTCTTCACTAGATTGTAAAATACAATGATATTTACGACGTGGAAGTAGAGAAATCATAACAAATGTAAGAAGTAAGAAGTAAGAAGTAAGAAGTAAGAAGTAAGCTCAATTCTCAAAAAATCAAACCTGAGAAATATAATCACCATTATTAAGGTAAACTTGGTAAGTTGATTCAATAAGATTTTATTAGCCTATTACCCATTACCAATTATCAATTACCTCTTAAAGATTAGATATTAATCGTGCTTTTCTCATGATGAAATTTAACAGTGTTTCTTTACGAGAGATTATGCTGGCTTTACCTTCCATTCCCGGTAAGAGAAAACATTTATGATTATTTTTTTGTGCAAATAAGGTATCGGGTTTAATTGTTACTTCGTATATGCCTTTTGATGGTGTGTTGGTATTATCTGTTGTGACTGGTATGGTATCAGATGCAATTGTTTGAACTGTACCATTAAAAGTTCCAAAATCCGGATAGGGACAAGCTGAAACTTGCATTTGAACTTTTTGTTTCGGTTTGACTTTATCAATATCTTGAGCGGTTACTTGAGCTTTAATTTCTAAAGGAGCATTGCTAGGAGCAATACGAGCAACTATTTCTCCGGGACTTAACACCTGTTGAGGATTACGCAAATTTAATTGTAATATCGTTCCAGCCATAGGAGCGCGTACAATAGTTTGTTTTAATTCTTTTTCTACAAGTTTTATTTCTTGTAAACTGCTATGGATTTTTTTTTTCAATTCCACACCAGAAAGAAATAAGGTTTGCTGTTCTTTTTTCAAAGCAGCTATAGTCGCTTCTCCTTTTGCTCTTTCTTGCTTGATTCTTTCTTTGACTACAGTTACAGTAGCGCTATCAGGATTTATTATGGTGTTTGCTTTAGTGACATTTATCCGAGCATCATTCAGAGATTTTTCTTTTTCTGCAAGCAAGTTTAAAGCAGATGATTTAGCTTGTTCTAACTTTGCTTGAGCAGCTTTAACAGCTTGTTCTTTTTCTTCAAAAAAGTTACGCGATATTGCTCCTGAATTTAATATTGTCAGCATTCTATCTCTTTGAGCTTTTGCCAATTTTAAAGAAGCTTCTGCTTCCTCTACAGTTGCTTCTAATACTTTCTCGCGTTTAATTCTTTCTAACTGTACTTGTGCAAAATTTTCGGAGGTTTGCGCTTGTTTTAAATCACTTTGAGCAATGATTACTTTATCTTGATAATTACGTTGAATAACTTTTAATTCGGCTTCTGCTGCTGCAATATTACGTTTAATTAAACGAGTTTGCGCTTGCATTTGAAAATCTAGTTCTCTTTGCTGAGCTTCAATTTGCTTTACCTGAAGTTGGGATTGTTTTATTGAAGCTTTGAGTTGATTTTTTTTAGTTTGTAGTCTTGAGTCATCAATAGTAGCAATCACATCTCCTGACTTAACTTTTTGATTGCTAACAACATTAATTTGACGAACCTTTCCATCAATTGCAGATTGAACTACACCTAATTCTCCAACGGGACGAATAGTGGCTTGAGTTTTGACTGCTACGTTATATTCTAATATTGAGGTAAGGGTTACAGCTAATAGAAATAAACTGGCAAGAGATGCTCCTCCTGCGGTTGTCCAAGAGTCAATTTGGGGAAGAAACTCATCTTCTTGAACTTGGGGAATTTGATTTGGTGTATAAGAATCCATAAGTAATTTTAAGTTAAAAATAAAAAGTCAAAAGGTAAATTTTACTATTAGATTACGTATCATAAAACCATAGGTATAAAAATAATAATTGTTTATTTGTGATTTATAATTTATAATTTTTAACTTCCCATCTACTTGATAATTATGCTTTGGAAGAATTCACTTTTTTATTAGTGAATCCTTCCTTTTATTTAACAAGTTTAATTAAAACCACCAAAAGAGTTTAAACCGCTTGTCTTAACTACTTGAACGTTCGCAGAACCACCGGTCGTGCTTCCATTTGGTCCCGAACTAGAAATAGTATTTATGTTATTGACTTCAGCAAGAAAATCTGTGCTGCTGAAAGGACTATTACTCTTACCTAAGCCTCCCTGATTACCTAACTGTCCTAGTTTTTGAACGTCATTGTTGATTGGTAATACAGAATTTCCTCCAGCAATAATTTCTTGTTGTTCTTCTGTCAAATTAGAAAACAAGTTGATTTCTTTATTTGTGTTAGTCATGATGAAAACCTCTGCTGATAATAGTTTGAGCGAACAATTAAGTCGGTAATAAATAAATTATTTTTGCCGACTTGTTTAAACGTGAAATAAAAGTAGATGCACTAGAAATACGAATAATTAATTACTTAAGACCTAAAGCATTAGCACCATTAGTTTTAAGTAATTGTCCGATGGAAGAACCACCAGCAACGCTACCTTGAGGACCAGATGCAGAAACTGTATTTAGAGCAGAAGCACTTTGCAGAAAACTAGTTTGGTTCAAGCCAAAGTTACCACCGAAATTTTGTGGAAACCCGAAGCTATTACCTCCAGAAATAACCTCTTGCTGCTCATCAGATAACTGTGAAAATAATTTTGCATGTTTCATACTTGAAATAGACATAATCCTAACCTCAAAACGCTAAATACTTGAGTTCAGAAAAGCAAATTACCAATCATGAAGTTTAGATTTAAACTTATCGGTGGTGTTTGTTCTTTTCTATGTTTTTATTATCGCAATGACTTGTAGATTTGTCAGTCGGATTAATTCGGGATTATTTATTTAAAAATAGTCGGAATAAGTGGGAATAAGTCGGATGAATTGGGAGTGAATATTTCAGCAGTGAGGTTCATAATTCAACCTCCACTCGTCCTTATGGATACCCCTCTTCTTATTAAGCAGAAACAAAAAAATAATTATTACAAACACCCTATTTTCTTGATTAGAATATAGAAAAACAAACTATTACAGACACCCCTCTCCGCTGATTTGGAGAGGGGAAGGGGGTGAGGTTATTCGGTATTTTATCCAGGATTTTGATGCGTTAGACTGAAGTCATAACGCACCCTACGGACACCTAATTTTTTAATACTCAAATTGGATTACTATACATAAAAACCAACTACTTAGAGTTAATTTTTCTTTGTTTTTTTCTGTTTTAAGTCGCTAGATTTTTTAGATAATTCAGGTACTCCGATTCTATCTGCAATTGATAAAAACTGCTTTCGTCTATTCGTTAATATTGTTAAATAATTTGAATAAGTATTATCATTCATATTTAATGGTAATTCTAATGAATTTGTAGGAGTAGTTAAGGTGCTGGAGATATCAAAGAAAGCTACAGATAGGTTTGGTGTATTAGGGATTTGATTTGTAAAGTCAACGGTCGGTTTAGAAATACCACCAATAGCAAAATTAGATTGATTGGCTAATGAGTTAAAATCAGTCTTTGATTCTGTAATGGAGTTAAAGTTGATAATTCCATTATTAGTACTAGGATAAGGATTAATATCATTTTCAAGTTTTTGTGTAGAATTAAATAACATTTCTGGCATTTCTGACAAACTAAGATTTTCCTTTGTGTGTAAAGTTGTAGAGGGAATAGTATTTGAAAATGTTTGAGATAATTGTAAAAGAGATGAATTGTCTTTATCTTGAATCGAATTATCTGATAAGAAAGGTATATTCTCATGAATATTCCGATAACTAGTCTCTACAGCGTTTTCTGGTTCCCCAGTTGCAAAATTCATACCGTTGTCTAACGATGTTCCCATTTCTGGATTTGTGATTAAATCTGATTTTGGCTGAGATAAATAAGCAGGTTGTGAAGGTGTATCGTTATGAATTGGTAAAGAAACACCTAAAATCGAATCTACTACCATCTCCAAACTGTTAATTTCACCGGAAAGATTATAAGACTGGCTAGAAAATCTTTCTGAGTCAAAGTAGGTATTGCTAAAACCAAATTGTAAACCACCAGTTGGTGCTACTTTTTCAAAGTCAATTACATTATCAAAATCATTATCTAGAAATATGTTTTCCGATAAATCTTCAAACTCTATTCTCTGCAAAATTGAAGATAAATTAGCCGTACTACCTAGAATACCTGAAGTCGTATTTATGTCTAACAATGATGTGTCTGAAAAGAACAAACTATTTTCGCTTTCTAGACCTAATAAATCTATCATTTGTGGATTGTCTACCTCAGATAAAGAACCCGAATTCGATGCTTTACGTGAAACAAAAATTCCGCTCAATGCTGCTGTATCGATATTTGACGAGTGGGTGGATATAATTTTTGCGCTAGTAGCTAGTCCATTGATTTCTAAATTCTGAGTTCCCTGAAAATCAGCAGAATAATGAGTTAAAGTTAAACCTAAATCACTAATATTTCTTTTTCCCAAAAGCTGATTAATTGATTTATGATATTTTTCAGGAATCAAATTAGATATATCAGATTTTGCAATTACTGATGAGGATTGTTTTGATTGATTTCCAGATAAAAATAAGCCGCTTAAAGCGGTAGTTTCTACATTCAAAGACCATGAAGACAAACTTGAAATACTACCACGACTACTTGAAATATTTAGATTTTCTTCTCCATGAATCTTAGCCGCAAAGCTTGTCATACTCAAACCAAAACTATTGTCTGTATTTGTTTCTAACAACTGAGTTATAGCTTGTTTTGACTGTATAGGAAGATTGTTGATTATTTCAGATTGTGGTGATATTTGATTTGTAGAATATCCAGAAAAAATAAAATTACTTGAGGAGATAGTATCCGCACTTATAGATAATGTAGATGAACCAGTTAAATAATTGCTTCCATATTCAGGAATAGCAAAACTTTCGCTAATAGAAAATTGATTAGAATCAAAAGTTTGTGCGTTAGTATATTTATCCGCGATATTTTCTTGCTCCGTAGATTTATATAATTTATCCTCTACAGCAGAAATACCACCAGATATTAATGACTGCTCTAACTCAGTTAATTCCGTAAATAATCCTAACTCATCAAGATTATTTTCAGACATTTTGACACCCCGTTTTTGCTACTTAAATCAGGATTTCAAATTTTATGATTTACTATTACCTGTTCATTAATAATTTTGTAAAAAAAAGGAAGAATATATAAGATATATTTCAAGATATATTTTAATACTCTTCCCGCAATTCCCAGGTAAATCTATAAATACTATGAAGACTAATAATAGTCGTGCAAATGCTTAACTATATACTGAAGTTAGCCCACAGTTAAACTATTTGCATCAACTGTTTCAGAATTAGAATCGTTCACGGATATATCACCATCTTTTCCTGATTCAGACAGCTTGTTTGACGTAGCTTGCTTTTCTGAAAAACTCGTTTTATTGACCTCACCACCAAATAATCCAGGAAAAGATAACCCTAAGCTAGAAAAATTTGGTAGTTGAGGTAAAGAAATCTGAAGACTTGATGGTTGTGAACTTCCACCGCTGACATTTTCTTGTTGTTCGGAAGATAATTCTATGAAAGAATTTTCTGTTTTATGATGATTTGTCATCAGTTAACCTCAATGAATTAAAAGTGTTTTATCAGTTCTTCAACACTTGAATTTTCAGTTAGTGAGTGTGAATATCAACCGAAAATTCATACAACTGCAAAATTCCGATTTTAGAT
>JBCBHT010000277.1:0-9519 GCA_038525335.1 Cyanobacteria bacterium J06621_15
AATTTATAATCACCTGCTTGTCTTCCTGTTGAAGATTTGGCTTCAATTACATAAACCCCATCTGCTGGTAAAGTTATGGTAATTAGAGAGTCAAAATCACCCGCAGCCTTATCATCGTTTTGAGCTATTTTCTTTGGTCTATTACCTTGAGAATTATCGACAAGCTGATACAAATTCAAAAACGGATTCATGTTTTTACTTGTCATTTCAATGGTGACTTTTTGACCTGCTTTACCTTGAAAAACATACAGGTTCAAAAAGCGATTTTCTCTAGTCAATTTGCCATTAATAATTTGACCGTTGAGCGAAATAGGAATAAATTCTCTTCTTGTTGGTCTTGGTAATGTCGAATCTTGAGATACATCACCTTTTTTTGCAGCAGCTATAAATGAACGTAATTTTGATGCGGGAATTGCAAAATTCATCCCTGTATTTAGCTTTTTGAAAAATGCTCCCTCTGCTGCAATTCCCGATTTATTAACACCTATCACCTGACCTTTTGTATTAAGTAAAGGTCCTCCAGAATTTCCACCGAAAATAGCTGCATCATGTTGAATATCTCCATTGCTTCTTTTACGAGTGATATTCCCTTGAGTAAATGTGTTTTTATTGTCGGGGTCGAGTGGTGAACCCAATGCAAAAACGCGATCGCCAACTTGAGCGCTGTTATCGGAAGCTAGTGTAAGTACTGGTAGATTCTTCTGTTTGTGGATTTTCAGTGCTGCTAAATCTAATCCACCTTTAGCAAAACCAACCACGTCAGCAGGAATTTTTCTCCCATCTGCGAATTCAACGGTAACTACGCTCGGACTTCCCTCTACAACATGAGCATTGGTGATAATATATCCGTCTCGATTGACAACAAAACCGCTTCCATGTCCTCTACCATCTTTAACTGTCACGACCGCTTGAGTTGCTTTTTTATAAACGCTACGAGCTATTTGTTCTGATGGTGTCTGAGCTACAGCACTGTTGGAATACCCTGATTTATCTTTTTGAACAGATAAAACTTCTTCGACAACTGTCAAAGTTAATAAGTTAAATAAAACACACAGTGTCAGACCACTAAATCGAGATAATTTACTGTTAATCATTACTTTATATTTACTTCATAGACTATTGTTGGGCGGTCAACACAAAATTCAAAGCGTAATATTTAAGGTGATTTAATTGACCATATAGCTTCAAAAAATATCAGTCAATACACTTAACGGCAATGTTTGTATATAGATTGAATTAGCATCCCTCGAAATTGTCTTCTGATAGGATTACTGACCAAGGAGTGCTTTTTTACGCAAGTTATTTAATTTTTTTTCAGTGGTTTATTCTTTCGTGAGGAATATTTCTTGTAGGGTGCTGTGACGCTTTGAAAAAATTTGAACGTAGCCAGTAATATCGCTATCTAGCGTCACGCACCTCCGCTGATTGTGACAATAATCATGCTTGTTTACCACCTTACCTTTAATAAAAGAAGGTGCGTTACGGCAATTCCTAAGTGACTCGTACTATCAAATTATTCCGTAGCCGTAACACACCCTACAAAAATTATTTTAAGATTATTGTCTTATCTTGTAGGGTAAACACCTCTGTTCGCCTTTAAATGTGTAGTTACAACCCAAAACACGGAGAGACGTAGCACTGCTACGTCTCTACATTAGTTATCTGTTTTATTTATCACTTTGATTTCTGCAATTTCTCTTCACTCACCCAATCCCCGTGAAAACCATAAGGTACTCGCTGGGGAATCAATACCCGCGCAACTGGTTCCGATGTCATGTTTTGAGCGTCTACAATTACTAATTCAGATTTATCTTCATTAGAGTCGTATACGAAAGTAATTACCCAACCTTCATCTTCTGTGCTTCCACCAGCGCGAGGTGCAAATACTGCTTCACCACCGTAGCGACCTTTGCCAAATTCATGAGTTTGAGATTTACCGCTATGCAAATCATACTTGATTACACCTTCAAAACTCGGCATTGCACCTTGTCCCATTTTTCCAGCGTAACCGTAGCGCGAGGGTTGTCCTAAAAATTTGTCGTTGACTCGGGGGAATTCTGAAGGTACATCATCTAATTTTTCTTCTTTGACGCTACCGTCTTTCATATTAAATCGCCACTGATACAGAAATGGAATATCTCCCTGTGTATCGCGCTGCTCGCTATTGGTAGCAAGAACGTTTGTGGAACTCATCCGACAACCCAGAAGTACTACCTCATCTCCTTGTTCGTAAGCATTCAAAGTATGCCATACAAAACAAGCGGGAGCTTCAAACCAGCGGATATCATTATTATCCCCGTGACGAGGAACTATACCAAAACGACTGGCTCTATCTTTCTCAAACATCATACCGGGTTCGCCTTTCTGCATCCGCATGGGATTGAAGGTTAAAGGCAAATCCATAAATATTGTATGGTTGGCAGTGATGGCGAAATCGTGCATCATTACTCCCATCGGTAGTTCAATGGGTACTGTTCTCAAAAGTTCGCCTGCTGCTGAGACTACGCTGTAATGTAAGAATGGTGGAGCGAATGAATAACCGAAGAACATCATTTCACCGGTTACTGGGTCTACTTTAGGATGCGCGGTAAAGGCAGATTGTAATTTACCGTTGTAGTTATATTCGCCAAAAGTATCTAATTCTGGAAGTTTGATTGCATGAGGAGAACCTCCTTCCCAAAGTGCGAAAAAATTACCTGCGTGCCATACCAGGGCTGTATTGGCAACGTTTTTATACGGTCCGTGGGGATTATCCATCTGTGGTGGTTCTAACATCCCACTCCAAATGGCTTTACCTTCTTGATGTTCGATTTGCCATCCTTTGGTTCTTACGTAACGGTTGCGATAGCTGGCTTTACCGTTGGAAATTCTCACCCCGTGGAGCATTCCATCACCATCAAACCAGTGATACTGACCTTTGGGCTGCCATTGAGGGTTGGGACCATTTCTGACAAACATCCCGGATAAATCGGGGGGTATTTCTCCAATTATTTTTAAGTCATCGGTGGTGATTTCTTCACCCACTGGAGCATAATTGCCGTCGAGGAAAGGATTTATTGCTGTTGTTACCATTATTTTGGTTAAACTGTTTTAAATTAACTATTTCGAGTTTATTTTACGGATGAATCACAACTTAAATTTTATCGCGTTGAGAAACCCGGCTTTTAGGAAAAACCGGGTTGATTGAGTCTCGTGCATTCTTCTTAAAATGCAGCAAAACCTCTAATTACGAATTAAGCAGTTACTAGCCCCTGAAGTGAATCTATAGAGTGTTGGTTGAATAATTTTAGTCTGCCTGTTTTACAGGAATCGTAGCAACGGCTTGAGCATTTGCTTTGTTTTTAACTGCAAAGACGGAAGATATGATTTTGGGGAATACGATGCAGATAACAGTACTAACAAGAGTCAATAAAAGACCATCAGTTAAACTCATCTTTAACTCTCCATTTACTGAAAAAGCTTATATTCTATTGTGGAACAAAATCTTAATAATTAAATCAGTATATGTCTTTTAATTTTCTTTTTGTTTATATAAGTGGCTTTTAACATTCATATACTAATTGACATTCGTAAACCATATACTGTAAAGCAATTATGATGATAATAATTATATTTCTTTAGAGTTTATTCGCTAAGATAAATTTGAAATTGCTTTGTAATCATTTTCTCATGCACGGCTTGAGATTAATTCTGGTTGTATCGGAATGAAAAAAAACCGTAGAAGACACAGAGAAAAAAGTAGAGGAAGAAAAAATTATTTTAATTCTGATACGAACAGAAACGATATAAAAATTATTTTTTATCTAAAATGCTGACGGTAGTAGGATTTTTTTATTTTTATTGCAGTTTACCTGTCTCGTGAAAAGATGATTTTATATATCTGTAAATCTCTTTTATCAAACTATATTTATATAAATCAATTTTTCTAGATATAAGTTTACATTAAATTTCATAATTAATCCTTCTTTTGGTAGAAGCGCTTGTATTTACAATAGTTGTCAATTTTTACTAAATAAAGGAATATACTTTCATATATCAATAATTGACTATAAATTCTGTGTATGGTGTCAACTATGAATAGTACAAATAATCAATTTTCTAAGCTTGCTCAGAAAGACCAACAAAATTTAAAGAGCGTAGTTGATTACTCAAGTGTGGAGTCGTTACCCGAAATTTGGTCAATGGCAGCCCAACGCTTTGGTAATACTCTAGCGCTGCATAATCCCCATGCTCGACCAAATGAAGTCAAACTAACTTACACCGAACTATTTAACCAAATTCAACAGTTCGCTGCTGGCTTACAAGCTTTAGGAGTTAAACCACAAGAACGAATTTCGTTAATTGCTGATAACAGCCCTCGCTGGCTTATTGCTGACCAAGGTATGATGACTGCTGGGGCTGTTAATGCGGTACGCAGTTCTCAAGCAGATGTTGATGAGTTAGCGTATATTTTGGCTAATAGCGATAGTACGGTTCTAGTCACGCAAGATTTGAGTACTTTTGAGAAATTACGTCCTCGTTTGGATGATTTACCGATTAAGTTAGCAATTTTATTAACTGAGGAAACAGCACCGGATGAAGAAGTTCTGAAGGTATTAAATTTCGAGCAGTTGATGGAAATTGGTGCAAAACACAATCTAGAACCAGTTAAAGCAAAGCGTGATAGTTTAGCTACTTTACTTTATACTTCTGGGACTTCCGGTAAGCCTAAAGGGGTAATGCTTTCTCATAGTAATGTTCTTCACCAGATAACTAATTTAGGTACCATAGTTCAACCGGAACAAGGCGATGTTGTTTTAAGTATTCTTCCTACTTGGCATGTGTTTGAACGTACTGGAGAATATTTACTGCTTTCTATGGGTTGTACTCAGGTTTATACCAATTTGCGCTCCATAAAAAATGATTTGAAAAAATTTAAACCTCATTTCATGATTGGGGTACCGCGTATTTGGGAATCGATTTATGAAGGTGTGCAGAAGCAGTTTCGCGAACAACCAGAATCCAAGCAGAAATTAATTAATAGATTTCTAGGTATTAGCGGTAATTACGTCAAAGCGCGAAGAATTGCTCAAAATTTGGATTTAGAAAACCTTAATCCCCCGATGGGAGAACGAATCACGGCTAGCATCAAAGAAAAAACTCTTTCACCTTTACATGCTTTGGCTGGAAAAGTAGTTTATAAAAAAGTCAGAGAAGCCACCGGAGGGAGAATTAAATTATTAATTAGCGGTGGTGGTGCTTTAGCAAAGCATATTGATGATTTCTACGAGATTATTGGTGTAGATGTAGCGGTTGGTTACGGTTTAACAGAAACTTCTCCGGTAACTCATGCACGTCGTCATTGGAGTAACTTACGCGGTTCTGCGGGATTACCGATACCAGGTACCGAAGTCAAGATTGTTGATTTAGAAACTCGAAAAGAATTGCCGAACGGGGAAAAAGGTTTAGTATTGCTCAAAGGTCCGCAGGTGATGCAGGGCTATTATAAAAACCCAGAAGCAACAGAAAAAGCCATTGATAAGGAAGGTTGGTTTGATAGCGGTGATTTGGGTTGGCTAACTCCTCGTCAAGATATAGTTTTAACCGGACGAGCAAAAGACACCATCGTATTAACCAACGGGGAAAACATTGAGCCGCTTCCCATCGAAGATGCTTGTTTAAGGTCATCATATATCGACCAGATAATGCTTGTGGGACAAGATAAAAAAAGTATTGGTGCTTTGATTGTTCCAAACTTAGAAGCATTGGAAAAATGGGCAGAAGGACAAAATTTGGAATTATGTGTTAAAGAAGACAATGTTACGTCATCCACAAGCCAAAAAATCAACCTTGAGAGTAAAATAATCCAGGATTTGTTTCGGCAAGAGTTGACTAGGGAAGTACGAAATCGTCCCGGATATCGACCGGATGACCGTGTTGGTCCATTTCAACTGATTCTGGAGCCGTTTTCCATGGAGAATGGCATGATGACACGCACTCTCAAGGTCAGAAGACACGTTGTGATGGAACACTATCACGATATGATTGAGCGAATGTTTGCCGCTAATTAGTTCACTGTTATTGAATTCAAAAGGAAAAAAGATACTTTTATGGACATCTCCAATCCTCAATTGCTGCTAAAGCGCGTTATTAACGTTAAAGCTATCGTTACACCTTTGTGGAAAGAGGAAGTAACGCAGCAACTTCAAGGACAAATTAATCAAACAGACCAGCAATTACAGCAAATTGATGTCCAAGGACAACGTGCAATTACCGAGATTCAAAAGCAAGGTTTGCAACCCCCAGGACCTCAAACTCTACAGCAAATTGAAAATATTCAAACTCAGGTAAATGAGAAAAAAAGCGAGATGCTAGAGCAGAAAAACCAGAGTCTGCAAAATCTCCAACAAGTACAAATGCTTGAGTTAGACCAGGAAGTTAATCAATTTCAGTTGGAAGGCTTCTTCCGAGCAGAACAAGGCGATAATTTGATTAGCAAAATGCAGGTCGAAATTGTTCTGCGCGATGGTGTTATCGAAGAAATTCGCGGCGATATCTAGAGCTTAATCACAATTTAAGTTAATGATTGATAATTCATAATTCCAAATTTGGGGTTATGAATTTTTTTTAATCAGAAGCTACTTGCTACTTACTACTTACTACTTGCTACTAACTACTCATAACTCTCTCAATTCACCGACAAGTTGCACTCGAAATTACAGCTGTTGTACTTGTCAAACATTGCTCGTAAGAACCAGCCCATACAATTTGCCACAAGGGAGGCGAAGTTACAAACAAGGAACGTCCGAAACTTGTTAGTTTAACTCGGTATTTAACCGGTTTTGGCTGGGATGAAGCAAGGTTGGTTTGAGTTATGGTGACCATTGCTTGATTGGGTTGAGGATATACAACTTCGACTTTACGATTTCCAACGTCTTCCGACGCTGTATCCAAAGCGTTAATCGCAAGAGCTGCGGGGTCGGTACCTCTAAGTATTGTCCTAAACCTAGTTAAGGGTATTGACTTATACTTGCGTTTGTATGATTCTACGAGAATTTCTTGATTTGAGATTTCATAGTTTTGATATTGTTGTTGATCTGCTGCCACTGCACGAAGCCTACCAGAATGCCATTGTTTCATTTTATAGACTCCGGATACAATAGCGGTGGCAAAGGCGCTCAGTGAAAATACCAGAAAGAATTTAAACTTTGCCGACATAAGATTTTAAGGGAATTTTAAAGGGTTGGTTTTTATTTATTCATACTGAATTTTAAATCGAGACATGACTCCTTTCTTCATGCTTTAAGTAGAATTTCCGAAAAATTTTTTCAAAAAAGGATTTAGTTGAAGAAACCGAGTAGAAGTGTAGAAAAGATATTAGGTGTTTTTTTGCTCTGAAAGTTCCGTGGGACTTCAATAAGAAAACAGGTAAGTATATTTCGTATAAATGTAAAGTTTTTTGCTGTTGTACTCGGTCTCAAGGGTCAGCTTTGGTTCGTCATGCAACTATTTGGCAATGAATTTAACCACATTGTCAGCAGATGGTTCAATTACTTTATATTTTTTTAAACTTCTAGTATCTAATACCTTCATTAGTACGCATAAATACAGATTCTTGTAGCGGTGTGGTTCTAAAATAGTTCGTCGCGTCCGCGCTCGCGATACAATGCAATCTGAAAAAACTATTAAAGTCCATAAATTATTAATTCGCCTTCTTTTCTTATGAGTATTCACGAAATATTTATGCCCGCGCTCAGTTCGACAATGACTGAAGGTAAAATTGTTTCTTGGGAGAAATCTCCTGGAGACAAAGTTGAGAAAGGCGAAACCGTGGTGGTTGTTGAATCGGATAAAGCGGATATGGATGTGGAATCCTTTTACGAAGGATACATGGCACATATCGTTGTAGAAGCTGGAAGCAGCGCTCCTGTAGGTTCTGCTATCGCCTTTTTAGCAGAAACAGAAGCAGAAATTGAAGCCGCAGCAGCGCAAGCAAAATCGAGCGGTGCAGCACCCGCGAAAGCTGAAGTTGCTGCTGCAACTGCTCCCGGTCAAACAGCAGCACAACCTTCTGCTGTAGGTGCTTCAACAAACGGTACTGCTCAGAATCGCTCCAATGGTCGCAGCGGTAGAACAATCGCTTCACCTCGCGCTCGTAAATTAGCAAAAGAATTAAAAGTTGATTTGAGCGGTATTTCGGGTAGCGGTCCTCACGGTCGTATTATTGCTGAAGATGTGGAAACAGCGGCTGGTAAGTCTCCAAAAGCTACACCTCAAACTCAAACACCTGTTGCACCGGCTCCGAGCGCTCCTAGAGTCACCCCAGCAGCAACTCCCACACCATTACCAGTTGCGGTAACTCCCGGTCAAACAGTACCTTTAACCACTTTGCAAAATGCTGTAGTTCGGACAATGAATCACAGCTTGAGTGTACCGACCTTCCACGTAGGCTATTCGATTACCACCGACGAATTAAATAAACTTTACAAGCAAATTAAATCTAAAGGTGTAACAATGACAGCGCTGCTAGCCAAAGCAGTAGCAATGACATTACAAAAACATCCATTATTAAATACCAATTATTCCGAGCAAGGAATGGTACATCCTGCCAACATTAATGTAGCTGTAGCAGTGGCAATGGATGACGGAGGATTGATTACACCCGTACTGCAAAATGCAGACCAGCAAGATATTTATAGCTTGTCTCGCAACTGGAAATCTTTAGTAGAACGCGCTCGCAGCAAACAGTTACAGCCGGAAGAATACAGCAGCGGTACTTTCACCATATCTAATTTAGGTATGTTTGGTGTAGATACATTCGATGCGATTTTGCCACCAAATCAAGGTTCAATTTTGGCAATTGCTGCATCTCGTCCGGAGGTAGTAGCGACTCCTGACGGTATGATGGGCATACGTCAGCAGATGAAAGTCAATATTACCTGCGACCACAGAGTTATTTATGGTGCTCATGCAGCAGCATTCCTCAAGGATTTAGCTAAATTGATTGAAACTAATCCTCAGTCTTTGACTATGTAATTAAATTGGGAATAGGTAATGGGTAATTGGTAATTGCGAATTGGTCATTGGTATATTCAGTTAGGAGTTAGGAGTTAAGAGTTAAGAGTTAGGAGTTAGGAGTTAAGAGTTAGGAGTTAGGAGTTAAGAGTTAGTAATTTAAATTGTCTTCCCCATCTCCCCATCTCTTCCCATTACCAATTACCAATTACCAATTACCAATTACCTATTACCTATTCGTTAATCTTAAAAATAAATAATTTCTCGGCGGAATTATTACCTCGATTGCTGTAGGATTTTTATCATGCTTAGAAATTAAGGCAACGAGGGGAAATAATGTCTTTTAAATACAAACTTTTATCGCTTGATGGTGGTGGTATTCGCGGTATTATTCCGGCGATAATTCTCAAAGAAATTGAAAAGCGTACTCAAAAGCGAATTTGGGAATTGTTTGATTTAATTGCTGGAACCTCAACTGGAGGTTTTTTAGCAATGATTCTAACTATGCCAAATCCTGACAACCCA
>JBCBHT010000278.1:0-9493 GCA_038525335.1 Cyanobacteria bacterium J06621_15
CTACTTACTGTTGGGTTTCACTTCGTTCAACCCAACCTACGAAAAGTTAAGTTTTTAGCCGTTGGGAGTATAAATTCAATCAAAGAAGCTTTATAAAACTTAAAAATTCTCAATAAAAGCAGTTATTCCTTAATTACTAAAGCTTATTTCTGCCTATTTATCAATTTGCTACCGTAGTCATATCAACGATTATTATTTGCTCGAAAAATAAGTAGTTAAACATAATTAATTGCACAATGTCATTGCGAGTGTAACGGAGTGAAACGAAGCATTCACCGAAGGTGTGGATCATCGCAAGGGTCAGGCTTAATTTTCTTAGCTCCTAATAAGGGTAAATAATTTTGTTCACTTACTTAGGTCAAATTTTTAATATGGCTACTATAAATCTGCGTCGGTCTGAAAATGTTAGCGGCGATTTTTATGTTGATACAACTTGTATTGATTGCGATACCTGTCGCTGGATGACTCCCGAAGTATTTAATCGTGAAGCAGGGATGTCAGCAGTACAGCATCAACCAGCGAATGAAGAAGAAAGGTTAGGAGCGCTTCAAGCTTTGCTGTCTTGTCCTACCGCTTCTATTGGTACTGTTGAAAAACCGCAGGATATCAAAAATGCTCAATCCAGTTTTCCGATTTTAGTTGATGAAAATGTTTATCACTGTGGCTATCATTCAGAAAAGTCCTATGGTGCAGCTAGCTATTTTATTCAACTAACAGAAGGCAATATATTAGTCGATTCTCCCAGATTTACTCCTCCGTTGGTAAAACGTCTAGAAAAAATGGGTGGAATTCGCTATATGTATCTGACTCATCAAGATGATGTCGCTGACCATGATAAATTTGCTAAGCATTTTGGCTGCGAGCGCATCCTCCATGAGGAAGAGATTAACTCAAATACTCGAAATGTGGAAATTCAGTTAAGCGGTGAGGAACCTTTCAAGCTATCTCCGGAATTGTTAATTATTACTGTCCCAGGACATACAAAGGGGCATACCGTTTTACTATATAAAAATAAGTTTTTGTTTACAGGAGACCATCTTGCTTGGTCAAATCGATTACAACAATTAATTGCTTTCCGAAATTTCTGCTGGTACTCTTGGGATGAGTTACAAAAATCGATGCCAAAGTTAACTAATTACTCTTTTGAATGGGTTTTACCAGGTCATGGTCGTAGGTATCATGCCGATGCTAAAACTATGCAGCAAGAATTAATAAAATGTTTAGATTGGATGAAAACTATTTAGGGATGGGAATCTATTAATTTGGCGAGCAAATTAATTAGTTAAGAGTTGCAAGTACACAATTATACAACTATAATCTTGACTGCTTGGTTATAATCTTATCTATATAATAATTAGCAGTCAATTGATTTTTAATTCAAATTCTGATTAGATAATTGATTATTTTAAAAGTATTAAATAATTATTTAATTATTTAATATTTTACTTTTTTTTAAGATTGTTTTTTGAGATTTAGTTTTTAGATTTATTTTTTGAATAGTATGGATTTTATATTTAAGCATTTCTTGTAAATAATTTTGCACAGTAATCGGTAGTAAATTATCTCATGACTTCTACCTCCGAAAATTTACAAACACAAAGTGAAGAAAACTACGATTTTTTTGTAGTAGGAATTGGAGCTTCAGCCGGAGGGCTGCGTGCTTTAGAAGAATTCTTTGCGAATATGGCTGCCGATAGTGGAGCTGCGTTCGTTGTTGTCCAGCATTTGTCACCAGATTTCAAAAGTCTGATGAAGGAGTTGCTGGGACGAACCACAAGGATGGAAATTTATCGGGTAGAGGATGGGATGGAAATCAAGCCCAATTGCGTTTACTTGATTCCTCCCGGTCAAAATTTAGAAATTAGAAATCGTCGCTTGCAGTTACAGCGTCAGGATAGAGACCGTCCTGGACCGAATTTTCCCATTGATATATTTTTGCAGTCTCTAGGTGAAGATGCTGGCGAGAATGCAATTGGTGTTGTGCTTTCTGGTACTGGCAGCGACGGGTCGGAAGGTTTGCGGATGTTGAATGAATCCGGCGGTATTGGAATGGTGCAAGACCCTGCTACCGCTGAGTTTGATGGAATGCCTCAAAGTGCGATCGCAACTCGAATTGTGGATAGTATTGGCTCGCCGCAAGAGTTAGCAGAAGTAATATATGATTATGTGAAAGCTCCTGCTAACGAAGAAAAGTATAACCAACCGCGTTCCAAATTAGCTTTAGATTCTTTCAGGTTGGGACAAATCACTAATATTCTCAACCGTCATCAGCACATTAATTTTACCCATTACAAACCTTCGACTCTTTCGAGAAGAATTCATCGTCGCTGTTTGATTACGGGATTTCACGATATAGATGATTATATTGGGCGGTTGCAAATAGAGCGTAAGGAAAGAGAAATTCTTTGTCAGGACTTGCTAATCAGCGTCACCAAATTTTTCCGCGATACAGCAGCTTGGGAATATTTAGAAACAAACGTACTTCCCCCAATTATCGAAAAAATCGAGTGGGGAGGAGAACTGAGGTGTTGGGTAAGTGCTTGCGCGACAGGTGAAGAAGCTTACACTCTGGCAATTTTGATAGATGAAGCTATTGCTGATTTAGATAAACAAATAAAAGTTAAAATTTTTGCTACCGATATTGACAGAATCGCTTTGGAAAAAGCTGCTATTGGAATTTATCCAGAAAGTATAGCCAAAGACCTTAATCCCGAACGTTTAGAAAGGTACTTTATTCGTCAAGAGCAAAGTTTCCAGGTATCAAAGGAATTACGAGAAAAGTTAATTTTTGCACCTCACGATTTAACAAAAGATGCTAACTTTACTCGGATGCATCTAATTACTTGTCGTAACGTGCTGATTTATATGCAGCCGCAGCTACAGCAGCAAGTATTACGTAATTTTCACTTTTCCTTGGTACCCAAAGGTATTTTATTGCTGGGAGATGCAGAAACGGTTGCATATTTTGAGGATGAACTTGTCCCGGTTGAGAAGAAACATAAAATTTATCAAAAAGCTAGAGATTCTCGGCTTCCTCTACCTGTAAGAGGTGTAGAAAATTTTTCCAAACATCTTTTATTGCAGCCTTCACCGAAGCAAGCTCCCAGGTCAACAAAAGAACCGATGCTTGAAGCTGCTCTAAATAACTTGTTGGGACAGCAAAAAGCAACTTGTCTGCTGGTGGATAAAAATCACCAAGTAGTTTATATGTTTGAAGACCTAGCCAAGGTTCTCAAATTTCCTACCGGTAATCCGACCACAGAAGCAATCAAATTAGTTATTCCCGCGCTACAACTTCCCCTCAATACTGCATTGCGTCGCGCTAAAAAAGAGCATAATACAGTCGCATACACGGGAATAAAAGTAGATGAAGGTGAGAAAGAACGCATTATCAGCTTAAAAGTTGGCTACGAACAAGCGAGCAAAAGCGCTGGTGACTTCTTAATGGTGACAATTTCTGAAGATACAGAAGTTGAAGCTGTGATTGAGACAAAGCATTTTGAAGCAGATAGCGAAGTATCTCATCGGATATTAGATTTAGAATACGAATTACAGCAAAGTCGGGAAAATTTACAAGCGACTATTGAAGAATTAGAAACTACCAACGAAGAACAGCAAGCAACAAACGAAGAATTAATTGCTTCCAATGAGGAATTACAAAGTACTAATGAGGAACTGCATTCGGTCAACGAAGAACTTTTTACTGTTAATGCTGAATATCAATCCAAAATTCAGGAATTAACCGAGTTAAATGCTGATGTTGATAACTTACTGCAAAGTACCGATATCGGAGTTGTATTTCTAGATAAAGACCTTAAAATTCGTAAATTTACCCCAGCAGCTACAGCAGCAATCAATTTAGTTGATGCAGATATTGGTCGTCCTATCGAGCATATTACTAATAATATTAACTTTAGCCAATTTATGGAGTTACTTGATGCAGTTGTAAATTGTGGGGAACCAAGGCAAAAAGAAGTTAAGTTGGGTTCTACAGGAAAGCATTTATTGATGCGGGTTTACCCCTATTGGCAGGGAGCAGAATGTTGCGATGGAGTGGTGTTAACTTTTGTAGATGTAGATGATATAAAACAGGTTCAAGAAGAACTTCAACAGACTTATAACGCATTAGAAAAAAACGAACAACAGCTACAGGCAATTTTAGATAATACTGCATCGGTAATCTACGTTAAAGATATTGAAGGTCGTTATTTGTTGGTGAACAAGCAGCTTTGTGTAGTTAGTGGTTTAAATTGTAAACAATTTTTAGGTAAAACTGACAGCGATTTATTTCCTTCAGAATTTTCCCGAGTATTTCAAGATAACGACCAAAAAGTTGTTGCGGAAAAATCTGTTTTAGAATTTGAAGAAGTACTTCCCCAAGCAGACGGCAATCATAACTATATTTCTATCAAAGCACCTTTGTGCGACGACCAAGGAAATCCCTATGCTATTTGCGGAATTTCTACTGATATAACTAAACAAACCTCTACTCAAGAAAAGTTAAATCATATTAATACCGAACTAGTTCGGGCTAAAGAAATAGCAGAAGCAGCAAACCAAGCCAAAAGCGAATTTCTGGCTCGGATGACTCATGAACTAAGGACTCCACTAAATGCAATTCTAGGTTTTACGCAAATATTAAGTAGAAGTCCGAAGCTAGAGAATAAGCAGAAGCAGTATTTGGATACAATTCTTCGTAGCGGAAAGCATTTGTTGGAGCTAATCAACGATATCCTAGATATTTCTAAGATAGAAGCAGGTATGGCAGAAGTTCATATTACCAGCTTCGACCTTTATCGATTGCTTGACGGTATCGAAGCAATGCTACACCTCAAAGCCAGAGCAAAACAATTGCAGTTGAAATTTGAGTTGAGTCTAGAGCTTCCCCAATACGTACAAGCTGATGAAAATAAACTACGACAAGTGCTGATAAATTTGTTGGAAAACGCGATTAAATTTACCAGTTCTGGTAGTGTAGTTTTGCAAGTAGAGGTTTTGCGAGATATAGAAAGTTCTACCGAATCTTCCTCCTTTTCCGTTTCCCCTCTGCGTCTAAGTTTCAAGGTAGAAGATAGTGGAAAAGGTATCGCAGCGGAAGAATTAGACCGCATTTTCGATGCTTTTGTACAAAGTAATCCAACCTATCAAACCGAAGATGGAACTGGTTTGGGTTTAGCAATTTGCAAGCGCTTTGTACAGTTGATGGGTGGTGAAATCAAAATGCAAAGTACTTTAGGGAAAGGAACAACAGTTGAATTTCATATTTTGCTTGCTTTAGCAGAACAACCAATACAATCAAATCAACCTGTTCCTCAAGGTCGTATTCTGGGTTTAAAACCCAATCAAATAAATAATCGTATTTTGGTAGTTGAAGATAATTGGGAAAATCGTCAATTATTGCTACAGATTCTTGTACCTTTGGGATTTGAGATTATAGAAGCAGTTAATGGTCAAGAAGCAATAGAATTATGGGAAAAAGAACAGCCCAATCTGATTTTAATGGACATGCGAATGCCAGTAATGGACGGTTATGAAGCCACTAAAATTATCAAACAAAAGATGATTGATAATCAAGCAGCACATAGTCATGAGACTTGTATTATTGCTTTAACAGCAACCGCATTTAATGAAGATAGAAAATTTATGTTGAATTTAGGTTGCAATGATTTTATCCGCAAACCATTTCAAGAAGATATTCTTTTAAACAAGATTGCTAGATATTTAGAAGTTGAATATATTTATGAATCTGAGAATAATCAAAATCAAATTAGCTATTACGAGAAAAATAATTTACAGCAATTAGCTCCGGAAATGCTGAAAAATATGCCAGCACAATGGCGTAAATCCCTTTACGATGCAGCAATTAACTGCAACCAAAATTCAGTTTTAAAGTTGTTGTCTGAAATTCCCGAACATCATCGAGCAATCAGAATTCGACTTGAAGAATTAGCAGATAACTATGAATTTGACCAAATATCTGAGCTGACTGGGGGTTAAGAAAAGGTTAAAAAATAGTCAATGATAATATTTTACGCAAGAAGCATTTTAATAAAATAATATGCTTTAGTCATTTACTAAAATAAGTAGTTAAACAAAATTAATTACACATTGTCATTGCGAGTGGAACGTTAGCGAAGCGTCTCCCGAAGGGAGATAGTGAAACGAAGCATTCACCGAAGGTGTGGATCATCGCAAGGGCTGCGATTACTATCTCTCTATGTCCTATCGGACACGCTGCGCTAACGAGAGACGCTACGCTAACGCACAGCGAATAATGACGGTAAATATTTTTGTTGACTTACTTATATCTATAGATAATCATGTTTTTTCCTTGGTAAATCTCTTTTTCAAAAATTTTGATACGTGCAAAAATAAATTAATATTTTATTCTATTACTTAAGACATATATAAAAGCTTATGCTTAGATTAAATTTACGCCTTTATATATATTGTCTTATCATTAAAAATTTGATAATTTGCGATAAAACTTGAATTACAATAAAACTTGCGACAATTATTTTTATCTTCTAACTAGTACAGGCGCATAACTATCTTAAATAATGAATTCCATAGATGAATCTGACGAAAATCAGCAAGGAAATACGAAAAGAACGAACTTTTTTGTCGTAGGGATTGGTGCTTCTGCGGGAGGATTGCGAGCGCTAGAAGAATTTTTTGAAAATATGCCCGCAGATAGTGGTGCAGCTTTCGTGGTTATCCAGCATTTATCGCCGGATTTCAAGAGTTTGATGAAGGAACTACTCGAACGCTATACGAAAATGGAAGTGTATCGGGTAGAAGATGGGATGGAGCTAAAACCTAACTGTATTCATTTGATTCCTCCCGGTACAAATTTAGTTGTACAACAACGAAAACTTTATTTTCAACCCCAAGATAGAAACCGTCCCAAACCAAATTTTCCCATAGATATATTTTTGCAGTCGCTGGCTGAAGATGTTAGCGACCGTGCAGTAGCTGTAATTCTTTCCGGTAGCGGTAGCGATGGTTCGGAAGGGTTGCGCTTGCTCAACGAAAATGGCGGTATTTCCATGTCGCAAGAGCCAGGTACGGCTGAATTTGACGGAATGCCTACCAGCGCTATTTCTACAAGACTAATAGATAGGGTCGGTTCCCCGCAAGAGCTAGCAGAAGCTCTTTATAACTATCTGAAATCACCAGCGGATACCCAAAAAATTAATCAAAATCCAACGCTTTTGCTTGATAATTTCAAGCTTGGGCAAATTACAAATATAATTAACCGCCACAATAATATCAACTTTTCTCATTACAAACCCTCTACTATTTCCAGGAGAATTCATCGTCGTTGCTTAATTACTGAATGCAGTAGTATTGATGACTATATTTTGCGTTTACAGATAGATAGTGAAGAATTAGAAACTCTTTGCAACGACTTATTAATCAGCGTCACCAAGTTTTTTCGAGATACAAAAAATTGGCAATTTTTAGAAAATAATATTATTCCTTCTTTGGTCGCACAAACTCAGCCAGGAGGGGAAATTCGATGTTGGGTAAGCGCTTGTGCTACGGGAGAAGAAGCTTATTCTTTAGCAATCTTATTTGATGAAGCAATTTCTGACTTAGAAAAAAAAATAAAGGTCAAAATATTTGCTACAGATATTGATAAAAGCGCTTTAGAAAAAGCAGCAGCAGGAGTTTATCCAGAGAATATAGCTAAAGACGTAACAAATGAGCGTTTAGAAAAGTATTTTATTCCTGGGAACCAATCCTATGAAGTAGTGCGGAAACTTCGGGAGATGTTAATTTTTGCTCCCCAAGACCTCACAAAAGATGCAGGTTTTACCCGAATACATTTGATTAGCTGTCGCAATGTGCTGATTTATATGCAGCCACAATTGCAGAAGCAGGTATTACGAAATCTCCACTTTTCTTTAATTACAACGGGTTATTTATTTTTAGGAGAATCGGAAACAGTCGGAGATTTTGAAGATGAATTTGTACAAGTTGAGAAAAAGCTAAAAATCTATCAAAAACAGCGGGATATACTTTTACCGTTGAGTTTCCAAGGTTTTGATAGTTATTCTAAGCGTTCTTTGCAGCCATCAAAATCCAAAAATGCAGGTGCATCTCGCGATTTACCATTGCTAGAAGAAACTTTAAATTCTGTATTAACTGAAAGTAACTCAACCTGCTTAATTGTAAACAAAGACAACCAAGTTCTTCATGTATTTGGAAATACAGCAGATGTATTAGAAATTCGCTACGGTAGAGTCACCCAAGATGCGATTAAATTAGTAGTACCAGCATTAGAATTACCGTTAAATACTGCACTTCATCGAGCAAAACGGGAAAAGCGTTCGGTTATTTACACCGGAATTAAATTAGACAAAGAAAATCAAAATATTATGGTTAGCTTAAAAGTTAGCCATCATAAAGGTAGCAAGGTTATATCTGGAGATTTTTACAGAGTTGAGATTAAACAAGAAAAACAGTTGGTAGAACAAGAATCATCAACTTGCCAATTATTTGAAGTAGATGCTGAAGCATCTCGCCGTATTGTAGAGTTAGAATACGAACTCCAGCAAACCCGCGAAAATCTGCAAGCAACAATCGAAGAACTTGAAACTACTAATGAGGAGCAGCAAGCAACTAATGAAGAATTAATTGCATCGAATGAAGAGTTGCAAAGTACAAATGAAGAATTGCATTCGGTTAACGAAGAACTACATACCGTTAACTCTCAATACCAATCAAAAATTCAAGAATTAACCGAACTTAATAGCGACGTAGAAAACTTACTTCGGACAACAGATATCGGTGTTGTTTTCTTAGATAAAGAATTAAAAATCCGTAAATTTACTCCCGCTGCAACTGCTGCAATTAACTTAGTCGAAGCAGATATCAATCGTCCTTTAGAGCATCTGTCTCATAATATGGACTGCACCGATTTAATTGGGCTACTAGAAGAAGTAATCGCAAACCAGCAGTCAATAGAACGAGAAGTCAAAATAAACAAATCTGAAGTCAGTTTACTGATGCGGATTTTCCCTTACCTTCAAGATGACAAAAGTTTTGATGGTTTAGTTATAACCTTTGTAGATATCAGCGAAATCAAAAAAGTTCAAGAACAGCTTAGCCAAACTTATGGTGCACTACAAGAAAACGAACAGCAACTTCGAGCTATTCTAGACAATACCGCATCAATTATTTTTGTTAAAGATATCGAGGGTCGTTATTTATTAGTAAATAAGCAGTATCTTACTTTATTCAATTTAGTAGAGTCTCAAGTTATTGGTAAAACTGATTATGATTTATTTAGCGAAGAACTAGCCGAGAAATTGCGTTCTAACGACAAACAAGTTCTTACAGCCAAAACTGTTTTAGAGTTTGAAGAAACTGTTCCAGTTGCAGAAAATTCATTTACCTACCTTTCTATCAAAGCTCCTTTAGTAGATTCTGATGGAGTAGCTTATGGAATTTGCGGTATTTCCAGCGATATTACTAACTTGCTTCA
>JBCBHT010000279.1:0-9383 GCA_038525335.1 Cyanobacteria bacterium J06621_15
CAAATACTTAATTTCATATGTCCTATCGGACACGCTACGCTAACAAAAATCAAACCGGATTCCTATATTTTATTAAAATAAATTAAACTTATAAAAAATTACCTCAGTGTAATTACTGTTTACAATTATAAATTATTAAATGATTAATTATTAGTTGAGACACTTATTTGATGTTTTTTGAATTATTAAAAGAATAATCTCAGAATTAATATTTATTGAAAAGCTATAAGATAGGATGTATTAATATTGGTTTACAAGCAATATCAATTGAATTAAGGAGATATTTAAATGAAATGGCGTGTAATTCTTGAACCAGATTCAGAAACTGGAGAATGGTCTATTTGGTGTCCTGAGTTACCCGGTTGCGTATCAGCAGGAGAAACACCCTCAAGTTGCTTTAGAAAATATTCGCGAAGCTATAGAACTTTACCTTGAACCCGATACAATCAAACTTTCACCGGGAGCAATTACCAGTGAGGTCACTTTGGGATGAGTTAATGGTTATTGTCCCTTATCATAAAGGGAAAGATTTAACTATCGGCACTTTACGTAATATTATGCTGGGTGCAAACATTCCAGAATCGGAATGGAAAATTTAAGCCTAAATCTGAATATAAACCCATAATTATCGATAAAAAACTTAATATTTGTACCGTAATAAGCCAAAATTCTTATAGTGAAGAAAATTGGTAAGTTAGAACATGGATATAAAAAACGGCTTTGTCGGTACCGTCGGAAAGACCCCTTTAATTAAATTAAAAAGCTTTAGCGAGGAAACGGGATGCGAGATTTTAGCAAAAGCAGAATTTCTCAATCCCGGTGGTTCGGTCAAAGATAGAGCAGCACTATACATCATTGAAGATGCAGAAGCTAGAGGTTTACTCAAACCCGGTGGAACCGTCGTCGAAGGAACCGCTGGTAATACGGGAATTGGCTTAGCACATATCTGCAATGCTAAAGGTTACAAATGTTTAATTATTATCCCCGAAACCCAGTCGCAGGAAAAAATGGACGCTTTGAGAGCATTAGGTGCGGAAGTTCGTCCCGTTCCTGCGGTTCCTTATAAAGACCCCAATAATTATGTAAAATTATCTGGTAGAGTCGCATCCGAAATGGAAAACGCAATTTGGGCAAATCAATTTGATAACTTAGCAAATCGTCAAGCTCATTACGAAACCACCGGTCCCGAAATTTGGACGCAAACAGATGGTAAGGTAGATGCTTGGACAGCTGCAACTGGGACTGGGGGAACTTTCGCAGGTGCTTCAATGTTTCTCAAAGAGAAAAATCCCAATATCAAATGCGTTGTTGCTGACCCAATGGGTAGCGGACTTTATAGCTACATAAAAACCGGTGAAATTAACACAGCAGGTAGTTCTATAACCGAAGGAATTGGAAACAGTAGAATTACAGCCAATATGGAAAGCGTACCCATCGATGATGCGATTCAAATTGACGACAAAGAAGCATTACGAGTAGTTTATCAACTATTAAGAAAAGAAGGTTTATTAATGGGTGGTTCGACAGGTATCAATGTAGGTGCAGCAGTTGCATTAGCCAAGCAAATGGGACCAGGACACACAATTGTGACAATATTATGTGACAGTGGTTCTCGCTATCAATCAAGAATATTTAATCCAGAATGGTTGAAATCGAAAGGGTTGGAAGTGAGTTAGTGGATAATTGTTAGTGGATAGTTGTTAGTGGATAGTGGATAGTGGATAGTGGATAGTTGTTAGTGGTTAGTGGTTAGTTGTGTAAATTTATTTTCAATACCATGCTCCTTATCTTTTATAACTTACTTATGTTTCTTTATAATTAAAAGTCAGGAGTTGCAGATTTGAAAGTTTATATTTATCAGTTATAAGTTTCGATTAACCATTAACAACTAACTACCAACCACCAACCACCAACAACTAACTACTAACCACCAACCACCAACCACCAACAACTAACTACTAACCACCAACCACCAACAACTAACTACTAACAACTAACAACTAACATGAAAACCGTTCGAGTTTGTCAGAATCGTACTTGCAAAAAACAAGGTGCTGTTAAAGTGTTAGCAGCTTTTGAAGAGAATCCTGTTTCTGAAGTGACGGTTATAAGTAGCAGTTGTCTGGGACAATGTGGTAATGGACCAATGGTATTAATATTGCCAGAAATGGTTTGGTATAGCAACGTTCGTCCTTCAGAAGTCAAAAAGGTGGTAGAGCAACATTTGTCGGGTGGTAAAAGAGTCGAACAAATGCTTTATCATCGATTTCATTCCCAAGTTAAAAGCTAATTACTCACCAGAAAATGATATTTTGTGAAAAGTTGTTGATATAGATTTTCTTCATTTCAAACTTTTCAAGCTAGATTTTGGATAAAATTATGAACAGTTTTGAAGCTGTAATTTCAACTATTTAAAAATCTAAAGTCATCAGTTTAGTTAACCGACCGACTCCTAGATTCATCCATAGGGATAATCCAAAATCGTAAATCCAAAATCTAAAATATTATAGATGTATACAGAAATGAATATTAAGCAGCTACGCGAATCATTGAAAATTAAATGGGTAACATACTATCATCAAAATCGTTCCTGGCTAGAAAAAATGCGAATTTGGGGGACTTATGATGGTTATCGTCGCCCTTCAAGCGGTTTTATATTAGCAACTTTATCAGTTTTAGAACCGAAATTAGATGAAATTTTTCCTTTTATTCTTGAGTTAAATAATAATCCCGATGAAATTATTGCTGCATTAGGTCTTAATTTTAATCCTGAAAAACAATCGCATTTAATTGAGAATTTAGATAAATCTGTAAATAATCATCAAATTAATCATAATCTTGTACGAGAAGAAATTATTGTTGATAAATTTCGCGCAGAAAGAAACGAAAATACAGAAACTAGCGAACCAGAATTATCAGATACAACAGCGATTACTAAAATAGAAAGCTTTCCTTTTTCCAATCAAATTACATCAATATCAGAATCGGAATCAATAGAAAAAGAATTTCAAGCGTTTTCAGAGTTACTTCAAGACAATCCTCCACAGAATTTTGCTGGAGGTTTTGCTGAATCAAGTATGATGGCTCAATTAGAAAGCGAAGATGAAATATTATCTTTACTTACCATGTGTGATGAAAGTGAACCAGAAGAAATAACAATAACAACAAAAGAAGAAACCAAAGAAGAAACAGAAGAACTTAAAAAAGCTTCCAGAAAAAAAGCATCAAAACTCGCTTCTTGGATAGACGAATTCTGTCAAGGAAGAGGTTGGGATAGGGAAGAAGCTATTTTTATTCCGTTTTAAGTTAGGGAGTAGTGAGTAGTGAGTAGTGAGTAGAGGGGGAAGAGTGGGTAGAGGGGGTAGAGGGGGTAGAAATAATTTTTTAATTCCTAACTTATAACTGTTCACTGCTCACTGTTCACTGCTCACTGTTCCGGGTATTCATGAGAAACGAACGGAATCGACACTATTTCTCCCTCTGTTTCTCCTATTTTCACTTTTAAGCCGACTCCACCTGCTTTTGTACGAATGTAACCCAATCCAAAATAGTGATTACCATCTTGAGTTAAGCTGGTGAGTTTTCCAACTTTATCACCATCTGCTGTAATTACTGTTCCAACATCAGCAGTATCGTTTAAACTAATTCCCCACAAATTTTGTTTTACACCTTTGTAAGTATTTAGTCTTGCAATAGTTTCCTGTCCTATATAACAACCTTTATCAAAAGAAACTGTCTGCCATAAACCTACTTCTAAAGGATTATAATCGTCAGTTAATTCCTTATCTGGTTGCGGTCTTCCCTGCAATATTCGCAGCATTTCCCAATCATTATTATTGATTTCTACCGCACCAGATTCGATAATTTTTGACCAAATTTCTTCTTTATTATTCGTATTTAAAATTAAAGTGTATCCCTGAGTTGCTAAACCGCTACCAACAGCAATAATATTTTCTTTCTCACCGTTTAAATTAGGGATTTTAATGTGAGAACCATATGGTTGACCGATAATTTCGGAAGCACCCAATTTTTCTACAATAGCGTCGCTTTGAGAACCAATAATACTAAAAGTTACGGTTTCATCAGTTAAATCAGTTAGCTGTACTTTATCCGCAAAAAATATATATTTATCCAACCACTGCATCAAATACTCGCGACGACTCGGAGAAACCAGCAACAATACAGCATCATCGGTCACATAAGCACTGGCTAAATCAATAGTCCTAGCGGTAGAAGTTACAAAAACCGTATCGCATCCCTGTCCCGGTTTAAGACTTTCAAAATCGTTGGTGCTTTGATTGTGTAAAAAACGCAAACGGTCATTATCTGAAACTTTAATTCTTCCCCAGTCGCTGCGATTGTAGACAGCAACTCCTGTTTTTAATGTTTGAATAATTGATACAGACATAACGATTTTAGATTTTAGATTTTGGATTTTAGATTGAGAATTGGTAATTGGTAATTGGTAATTGGATTTCTTCCCCTGTTCCCTGTTCCCTATTCCCTATTCACTGTTCACTATTCCCTACTCCCTACAAAAAAAGAGCGAACCGTATTTCGATTCACTCTTGTTTATGATTCTATTTTAAGCTGTTTGGAGTAACAAGTTTGATGAGAATTAAATATTGTCTCTTGTATCCTTAATTTCTACTCTGGGAGCTTGTGTTTTATACAAGTCAACTTCTTTCTGATTCATTTCTAAATCGGTTTTAACCATAACTTTCTCTTTTGCTACGGAAGGAGAGTTATTATCTTTAGCTGCATTTTTCACGGATTTCGCAGCATCATTTACAGAAGATTTGACATTTTCACCTGCTTTCTTCGCGGAACCAGCAGCGTTTTGTGCTGAATTCTTAATGTTTTCACCTGCTCTCTTTGCAGAATCTGCAGCATCTTGTGCAGAAGATTTTAGCTCTGTACCCGCTTTCTTCGCTGAATTTCTTGCGTCATCAACCGCACCTTTTATGGAACCTGCTGCATCTTTTACAGCTGGTTTAACATCTTCTTTGACTTCATTTACCGCACCTTTTACCGAGTTAGCGGTATCTTTCACTGCTGGTTTAACTTCTTCAACAGCTTCTTGAACCGAGTTTGATACACTTCTCATTGCAGGTTTTGCTTCTTCAGCAGCACCTTTGAGGGAATTTGCAGCGCTTTTAATAGCTGGTTTGGTTTCTTCAACGGTGCTTTGTACGGAATTAGAGATATTTCTAACAGCAGGTCTTGCTTCTTCCGATACACCTTTTACTGCGTCTACAACAGCAGGTTTAGATTGTTGAACTGTTTGCTTAACAGATTCAGCGGTATCAACTACAGCAGGTTTAGCTTGCTCAACGGTATCTTTTACTTCTTTTACCACACCTTTGACAGCAGGCTTAACTTCCTGTGCTGTATCTTCTACTGCATGACCTACAGTATCGATAGCGCTATTTGCATGGTCAGCTACGGTTTCAGCAGCACTAACAACACCATCTACAGTCTTATCAACAGCTTCAGAAGTACCTTTACCAGCCATAGCACCAGCCGCTGCACCAGCTACTGCACCAACAATACCTTTTTTAGAACCTAGTAAACCACCAATCGCTGCTCCAGCAATTGCTGCACCAATACCAGAACTAGATTCGGATTTTTCTTGTTGTTCTTGATTTAAATCTTTAATGTCTTCTTGATTTTCAATAGGTTGATTATTGTCATTCATAAAAATTTCCTCAGTATTAATTAATAAAACTGCTATGTAAAAACATGCAGCTTGATGAACAATATCAAGTTAACAATCACAAATTCTGAATCACACCAACTTAGGAGAGACATTGTGAAATTATTTATTCAGCCATAAGTTGTATATTTATGACTCAAAAGAAATACTCAAAAAATTTTTATTCTTTTGCAAATACTATTAAAAAACAACTTATTTATAGACTGATAGATAAGAAGTATATTGTTATTCCGTAGCCACTATGTTAATAAATAAAGGAATAACAGGGAACAGTAATAGAGAAAAAATTGTAAATATATTTTATGATTAATTTTCTCTATTTTTACTCCGAATAAATTAATTAATCTCTATTTATCCCAACTACAAATTCCTAATTACCAATCCCCAATCCCCAATAACCCAATTCCCTAATCTGGTAAACTAGTAAATACAGCTTCAACAACCTTCTTCGCTTTCTTGTCTAATAAATTCCACTCCACATCACCGGTTTCATCAAGTAAACTAGTATCAATATCGACTTCATCATCACTTAGGGTGTATTCAAGAAAACATACCTGATAGCATAATTCCCATAAATCCACATTTACTTGCTGCTCTTGACGCTGTAAGCACAAGTGATATCCTGGATGGGGCGTTGGTAGTTTAGCCAATGTTTCTCTTATTTGCTCTGCTTCTTCGGGTGTTGCGGTTTCGAGTTCTTGCACCATTTGAGTGACTATCGCCTTTGTTTCCTCGCTCGTACCAGCAGCCCAAGTCAGCACATCATGATAAGTTCCTTTCCAGGAAGAATTCTCAAGTAGCTTGCGAACGTTATCCACAACGCGAATAAATGTTGGTTGCATCAGTAATTCTGCTTGGTTCCATGCTACTGAGTTTGTTATTTTAGGTGGCATTGTTAGTAAAGAAAATTGTTGAAATCAATATTGACAATGTGTAGAAGGTAAAATACTGAGATTTTAACGAGAATCTTTTTTTCCAAGATAACGGATATGGTCGCAGTATAGATGGAGATATTTAGTACGTCCTGAATCGTTGGGTGTTAACAATGGGGAGTGAATATGATAGGCAAGCTACTAGACTATCGTTATCGAATAATTAAGGTCTTGGCAACGGGTGGGTTTGGTGAGAATTATATTGCTGAGGATACTAAAAGACCTGGCAATCCGATTTGTGTTGTAAAACATCTTAAACCTACCAGCACTGAGTCCAAAGTTTTTGATACCGCTAAACGTTTGTTTCAAAGTGAAGCTGAAACTCTAGAAAAGTTGGGAAATCATGACCAAATACCTAGATTGTTGGCTTATTTTGTTGAGAATCAAAATTTTTATTTAGTACAAGAATTTATAGAAGGACATCCTCTGACTGACGAGTTAGTTCCGGGAGAACGTTGGACTGAAAATCAAGTCATTCAAATGTTGATTTCGGTTCTATCTATTTTGGAATTTGTTCACAGTCAAGGTGTAATTCACCGAGATATTAAACCTGATAATATTATCCGCCGTTATAGTGACGGCAAATTAGTATTAGTTGATTTTGGCGCTGTAAAGCAGTTAAGGGCTTCTTACGGTCAAGGAGCATTTCACGGCTTGGAAAACCCCTCTGCGACCGTAGCAATAGGTACTCCTGGCTATATGCCAACCGAACAAGGACAAGGTAGACCGCGCCATAACAGCGATATTTATTCCTTGGGAATTATTGCAATTCAGGCACTTACTGGAGTTGCACCAATGGATTTACAGGAAGACCCTTACACCGGAGAATTAATCTGGCAAAATTTAGTCCCTGTAAGCCGAGAATTGGGAAATGTGCTAAATACAATGGTGCGCTACCACTTTAAAGAGCGCTACCAGAATGCCAGCGATGCTTTATACGCAATTAATACATTTTCGCACGATTTGGCACCCCAGCCATTTCCAAAACTGCGTACTCAATCAAATTCTTCGCCCCATTCTCGCGTAGTAACTGTTGCTGTCGCACCTTCCCATCCGCGTCAGCCAACAAAAGCAGTGGTTCAAAATCAAGTTCCTCGCGGTTCAAACGGTCCCGATTTTTTACAAATATTAATTTTATTAGGTTTAGTTGGTGGTGCTGCTTTTGCAACTCCGGCTGTAGTTAAAAATGTAAACAATTTTGCAAACAACTTTAATGGTGCAGCTCGTGCAAGCTGTACGGCAACAGTTGCAGCCAACTCTAACGTTCGGTCTGAACCTAGTACTTATACTAAAAATAATATTATTACAAGAGTTTCTAAAGATACAAAGTTTCAAGTAACTGGCAAGAGAACAAAAAAAGGTTGGGTAGAACTCAAAATTAAATCAGGAGATTCTGCTTGGGCGCATTCTAACGTGATAACAAATGGGGAAGAGTGGATTACTTGTTTGCGAGACCAAAGTATTGCGGTTAAAACCGTTGATGGTGAAGGATTAATTGCAACACCAGAGCCAATTATTAAAAACGAAGAGACAATCAAACCAATTGAAAATGCTCAAAAAGACGACAAAGCAGTAGAAAAAGCCAAAGAAAAATACGAATCCGGAGACTTTGAAGGTGCGATAGCCATTTTAGAAACCCTTGCTCCTAACAATAAAAACGTTAAAGAAGCGCGGGAATTAATGACTCAATGGCAAAAAGATTGGGGTAAAGCAGAAGGATTTTTCAATGACGTAAACACGGCTATTTCCGAAGGAAAATGGGAAAAAGTCCAAGAATATCAAAAAAATCCGGACAAGTTACCCGATACTAAATACTGGCGAAAAAAAGTTGAACCCTTATTTCAACAAGCTGCTGAAAATGTCAAGCAAAATTTATCTCAGATAAAAACAGCAGAAGCTGAAGAAGTTGAGGAAGAAAGTAGAGAGTGAGGAGTTAGGAGTTAGGAGTTAGGAGTTAGGAATTAGGAGTTAGGAGTTGAGAGTTAGTAATTAATAAATGTTCTTATATTCTTGCCCTTATAAACAAATATTAAGATAAAAATTTCTACAAATTGGGATTAATAGTAAATCATATTTTTATTTCCTATTCCCAATCACCAACTCCCCATAACAAAAAACCTGGTTTCTTGCGATAGTAAGGAAATTTCCGTTCAACTATCAGTAAGAAACCAGGTTTATAGTATATAGCACTATGTAATTAGATTAGGACATCAATAAAGACCCAAACCTTTAACCTTTGACCTTTGACCTTTAACCTATTAATTATTGGTTGGTGGTGCTGGTGGAACTGGTGGTGCTGGTGTTGCTGGTACTACTGGTGCTTGTGGTTCGATATTGTTATTTACTGTATTCGGATTATCGCGTAGTAAGTCAGCATCATAAAAGTAAACGCGACCGCAATATTGAGTTGAGCTAGAACAAGTAGCTTCAATCGCAATATTACTCACATTATTAACATCAACCGATACATTTGCTACTCGTCTCGGTCCAACGGTAATAGTTTCCGATGGTCTTCCGTCTAAGAAAAGTTGAACCCGGACGCTAGGACTATTTAGATTATTGTCACGCATTCCAAAGCCCAAATTTAAAGTTTGAAATATACTTTGAGGAACATTTTCCTCTGGTTGAATATTACAAGTTAAAGCAGCCGAACGATAACCAGGACCCAAGTAAAATTCACTACTGTAAACTGCTCTACCAATAGAAACATTACGTTTTTCTTTACGAGCGCTACC
>JBCBHT010000280.1:0-9377 GCA_038525335.1 Cyanobacteria bacterium J06621_15
AGATAGCTCTTTGTTTTTGGGCTATGAATATTTAGCTGAAAATGATAAACAGATAAAAAGTCAAGAAGAAAAATATAAAAAAGCTAAAGAGAACCTTGATAACAGTTTGAATAAATTAAATTTATCAGAAATAGAAAATAAACTTGATAATAAGAATCGTAGTAATTTAGCTACTTTAGTTTATATCTATTACGTTAAAGGACAATTAGCAGAAAATTCAGATAAGGCTAAGGCTTTAGAATATTATAAGAAGGCACTTGATAAATATAATAAGTATCTAAAAGCCCAGTTTAAATCTCCTCTGGAGTTATTTAAATTAGACCTCAATATTCTTTATAATGGTAATGCTGATATTGTTGCTGCACTTTATCGTAAACTAAAAAAAATAGATAGTTCAAATACAGTTTATACTCAAGCTTTAAAGCAACACTTGTTAAGTGAATTAGACTATTTAATGCAGGAAAAAAGATGGAGAGAAGCAGATGAAAAAAATTGGCAGTTTATTCTCGTTTCAGCCGGGAGGGAAAAAAGAGTAAGTTTAAGATTAAATTATATGAAAAACTTTAAATGTGGGGATTTGAAACAACTAGATGAGCTTTGGGTTGAAAACTCTCAAGGGCATTTTGGTTACAGTGTTCAGAAAAAAATATATTTGAGTTTTGGTAATTCTTTAGATTTTGACTGGAAGACTCGTAGGTTTCGGAACTGGAACGAAGAAGGGTATAATAAGTTCGCGGAAAGCTTGGGATGGAAAAAAGGGGGAAAGTGGTTGAGGTATGAACAATTACCTATGAACCTATCGACATCTGAGAGGGGAGAACTCCCGAGCCAAGAAGTTCAGAGGTACTGGAACTTGAGGTTGCGGGTAAATGCCGAGGTTATCTTCTCTTCTTGCAGAGACTTGTGAATTTTAACAGATAAGGCTTTCAAAGTATTGTAAAGATTTATAATAGAAAGATTTTCCACGTAATAATCAGGCTTTCATAAATTCGATACCTGGCACCATATAGAAGTCAAAAGTTTGTAGGTTGGGTTGAGGAACGAAACCCAACATTTTGAGCAAGAATTGATTACCCCAAAAGTAGCGTTTTTCTGCTTTCGCTTTTGGCTTGTACTTCTGACAAAAACCCCGATATTTAGCAGCACATTCATCCAAAGTTTTACTCAAAGCCAAAAAAATGTTGGGTTTCACTTCGTTCAACCCAACCTACGCTGTAGGAAATCTTCTACTGCACGCTACAATGCCTATATAAGAACTAAGATAAATCATTATGCTATCAGTTGAGCAATTAATTCAAGAAGCATTATCTTTACCCAATGCTACCAGAGTAATTTTAGTAGAAAAACTCATTGAAAGTCTAGAATTTGACATTGACGAAAACACACAAAGCATTTGGAATGCAGAAGCTAAAAAACGCCGGGATGAAATTCGTAATCATATAGTTGAGCCAATTTCTGGAGAAGCAGCATTAGCTCAAATAAGAGAAAATTTAGACAAGAAAAAATGAAATATAACTTTCATCCTGCGGCATTAACAGAATACTCAGAAGCAGTGGAATTTTATGCAGAAAACAAAATTGAACTAGCACAAGATTTTATTAACGCTGTTGAAGATGCCATTTTCAAAATTATTGAATCACCTCAACGCTATCCAATTACTGATGAAGATATTCGTCGATGTTTAATTCATAAATTTCCCTATGGCATACTCTACACCATAGAAGATGAATATATTTTGATTGTAGCAGTAATGCACTGTAGTCGAAAACCGGGATATTGGCAGCAGCGCATGAAAGAGTAAATATTAGATAATAATGAATAAATTTATACCCATTTCCGTATGTTCCGCAAAAAAATTCTAATCTTAACAGCAAATCCCAACAACACCCGACCATTAGGTTTAAGTGAAGAAGTCCGAGAAATTAAAAATGCTTGGGAACGTTCGTCAAAAAGAGAAGAATTTGAAATTATCGTTGAAGAAGCTGTAGGTACTAAAGAGTTACGTCGGTCTTTATTAGCTCACAAACCCCAAATACTTCATTTCTCTGGACAATTCTCAAGAAGTGTATGTTTCTCTAAATGTAAATCAATCCCCTTTTAATGTAGGTTTATCTATTGAAATCGGAGAATTTAACAATACACAAATACAAGAATTAATCCAACGACATGGATTAAATTGGTCAGAAGCAGAAATAGAAAAATTAAAGGGAATGATTGATGGTCATCCTTACTTATTAAGAACTGCTCTTTATCAAATAGCTAAAGGTGATTTAACTTTAGAAAAATTTTTGCAGATTGCGCCAACTGACGAAGGATTATTTGCAGACTTTTTATATCACTATCTTTTAGTTTTAGAAGAAGACAAATTATTGAAAACAGCAATGCAAGAAGTAATTGAAAGTGATGCTCCCGTCAAAATAGATTCAGTACAAGCCTTTAAATTGCGTAGCATGGGACTAATTGAATCCAAAGGAAATGAAGTGGAATCCCTTTGTAATTTATATCGTCTTTATTTTCAAGAACACCTATCTGATTGATTATAGATTTTTTAACATACTATAGCGTTTATCAACCAGCTGAAGTACAGTTTGACCTCACACCGATAAAACTGTGCTTCATTTCCCCTCTCCTTAATAAGGCTACCGTGTACACACAAGTCTTAAAATCCTATCTGGAAGCGGGTTTTGAATTCAGATGAAAATTGCTCAAAACCTGTCATTGCGTTCATCAAAGATGTTCCCGAAGGGTGGAGGAACGACGAAGCAATCGCATAAATGCGGACGGACATTATTGCGATTGCTTCGCTTCGCTCGCAATGACGATTTAAGGGGGTTAAAATAGCTGAAATGTTTACTGAGAGTACTTGTATATACACCGTAGCCTTAATAAGGAGAGGGGTGAGGTATCTAGATGTACTTCAGTACACTGAGAAACGCTATAAGCGAGAAATAAGCCTTTTATGATTTGGAACTGGAAAGTTGTAGAGACGTAGCTCTGCTACGTCTCCTTACAGTTGAGAAAAAACGAACCCTTCAGAATTTATAAAATCAACTATTAATCAGCAACAAAATCGCTGTGTCCGGTATAGATATAGTCAACCTGACGCGAACCGATTTTGTTCTCTAACTCTACAGCATAATGAGACTCTTCATTTGCAATTAACTTTGCCTTATAGTCTCCCGGTTGTATTACATCCAATTGATTTGGGTCAATATTTGAAGACTGGTCGGAAGAAGGTTTAAGGAAAGTAGTATACTTGACTTTTAAAACACCAGATATAGTAATTACCTCTTCTTTACCAACTAAACCATCAACAATTGCAGTTGCCATTTTTTCAGCATCGAACAATTTCATATCTTTGTCCGAAGTAATAAAGCAGCATTCAATCAAAATTGCTGGCATTGCAGTAAGTTCCAATACTCTAAATCTAGCTCGTTTTACCCCTCTATTAAAAAATCCTAGAGACGCAATATTGCCTACTACAGATTGTGCTAAAGGTCTAGCAGGACTACGAAAATCGTATACAAAAACTTCAGTACCATTAGCTCTCGGACTGCTAAAAGCATTAAAGTGAATAGAAACAAAGTAATCAGCATCAAGTTGATTAGCTTTTCTTGCTCTTTGCATCAAAGAATCATCAGTACTATAAGCAGATTGTGGGGTGACTGAAACGGCTTTGTATCCCCTTTCACCGAGCTTAGTAATAACTAATTCCCCAACTAGTTTAGTTAAAGCATCTTCATTGTACTGGCTAGTGCGGGCACCAGTATCGTAAGGAGGAGTGTTATGACCAATATCGATAGCAAAGAACATTTGTGCATCTCCTTGTTTACTACTACAATCCGAGACACCCTTGATATGAGTATTTTGACTAATAAGTAAAACTCAGCTAATTCCGGTCATGAAAAACAGATACATTACGTAGAAATGTACATGTTTCTTAATTATTGATTACTGCAAACAAAATAAAATCTCTAATTGATATTGTAAAAATTATTTATTAATAATTAAATAGAAAAATGTAGTCTAGTTAAAAATTAAAAAAAATATAACTAGAGGCATAACTCTGGTTAATTATTACTTATATTGATAGAAAAATAATAAAAAAGAGAATAGTGAGTAGCGAGTAGGAAATCAAACAGAAATTTCTTCCTCTAGATTCTACCCTTAACCATTAATTCGTAACTTTACCTATTACTTGTTACTCGTTACTTGCTACTTGTTACTTACTACTCGCTACTTGCTACTTTAATAATCTTCACCCATTACCAATTATCCATTCACATCAGGATGCAGGATAATTAAATGAAACTCATGTCTAGTTTCTAGTTTAAGAAATCGTCCTTGTAAAGATTGCCATTGCCGCCATTTTTTATAACGATTTTTTGCAAGCAAGGTTGCTAAGGTTGGAAGCTCTTTACTAACTTTTGACTTCAAAACATCTTCCAACCATCCATCTAAAACAGCACTATCTTGCATAGAACCTAATACTTCTTGAGTCTCTTTTACTTGTGCCAGATAATTTGCATATCCTTCACCATATAAATTAGTAAACAACTCCATTTGATAGCGCAGTCCTTTAGCTTGCTTGCGTAAATCATGCAGTTGTTCTGAAGACAATAACAATTGTTTATCTACTTTCTTCTCATCAAAATCAGTAGAAACAACAACTTTATTATCTTGTAACTTAGTTGCAACTAACCAACCTGGATGTAATAAAAAGCTACTGACTTCAGGTAAGAGCAAATCTGGCAGTGCTTGTTGAATTGTCAAATCTGCTAATGGTTTATAGCTTGGTTTTTCTAACCATTCTTTTAAACCAGTTTTCAAAGATTTATAACGTTCGCTTTTGAAAATTGACTTTACATCTGTTAATGCATCTACACGTTGCTTTTCTAAAGTATTAATAACTTTATTTAAAACCGCTCTTTCTTTTTCAGGTAACTGTGGTTGATATTTATTATTTAAAGTTTCCTTTAATACATCTAAATCTCTCAAAGAACCAAGACAACGAGCAATTTTTCCAATGTTTTTATCATTAGCCGCTTTAGGAAAATTGACAATAGAATTAAATCTAGTTACAGTGGTACGCAAACGACGCATACCTACACGCATTTGATGTAGAGCTTCGGCATCTTTATCATTTTTAACAGCTTTTTCCCACTTCCAAGTTTTGTTGAAGTGTTTTTCAATTGCACTGTAAGTAGAGTTGGCTAAAGTTTTGACTGTAGGTTTTGTTGCTAGTGTCATAAGACTAAAAAAATTAAGAGTAATATTTTGGTTTATAGAATGATTGAATAATAACATCGGTTTAAAGTATATCTATAGGTTTTGATATTTATTTATATTAATTAATTATTGAATTGTGAGATATTTTTTATTAACTTATTGATTCATTAAACCTCCGTCTTAAGAAAGATTATTGATAATTTTTCAGCTAAAGTTTTATTTAAAGATGATTTTAACTAATAAATACTGGATTAAAAGTATAATTAGAAGCTAGAAATATGACTTAAAAAAGTCTAGTATAAAATTAGTCTAAAAAATGCATCACCAATCCTTAATAAGTAAGATTTTACTCAGCTTCGCTGATTATTTTGCAGAACATCATAAAGACCTTTCAGCATTATTACTAACTCCAGAGAAACATTTGTGGCTAGGTTCGGATGAAGCTTCAACAATCGAACGTCTTTCGTTTATTGACCATAAAAACTTTGGAGAACATAAACAATTTCGGGTAGCAGAATTTTTCGATTTACCAGCTTCCGAAGACGAAGAAATTGATATTGAAGGGTTAGCATATAGCGACTATTACTTATGGTTAATCGGTTCTCATAGTTACAAACGCAAAAAACCCAAACCCGATAAAACCGGTGTAGAGAATATTAAAAGGTTAACCAAAGTAAAATCCGAGGCAAATCGTTATATTATTGGTCGTATTCCGTTAGTAAACGGTGAATTAATTGCTGAATGTCCTCACCCAGAAAACCCAAAAACTACATTGACTGCTGGCAAATTACAGGTAACAAATCAAGGTAACCTGTTGATGGAAGCTTTAGCAAATGATTCGCATTTAGGCTTTTTTGTGAAAGCAGAAATTCCTGGTAAAGATAATGGTTTTGATATTGAAGGAATCGAAATCTGTCAAAATCGGATTTTCTTGGGTTTACGCGGTCCGGTATTGCGTGGTTGGGCGATAATTTTAGAAATCGAGTTGCAAGAATCAAATTTACCCAGACTGCTTGACTTAAAATATCTGGGAAAAAGCGGAGAAAAATACAAAAAGCATTTTATCTATTTAAACGGTCTAGGAATTAGGGATTTATGTTGGGACAATCAAGATTTGCTGATTTTAGCTGGTCCCACAATGGATTTAGACGGCCCGGTAACAGTTTATCGTTTAAAAAACGGTACTGGCTTAGACCAAAACAAACTTAATTATCCCGAAGCGATACTTGACATTCCTTACGGGGTTGGTACAGACCATGCAGAAGGAATTACTTTATTTGAACAAATTACCGGAATCAAATCACTGTTGGTAGTTCACGATTCACCCGCAGAAAATAGACTACAAGGAAAAGCGAATATAATTGCTGATGTTTTTACAGTTAACAGTGAACAGTGAACAGTGAGCAGTGAGCAGTGAATAACTTATCCTACTAACTACTATCAACTAACAACTAACCACTAACCACTAACCACTATCAACTATTCACAAATTCGTAGAAATCGCATCCACAGGGCAGGTAGGAATACACTGTTCGCAGACAATACAGCGAGAGCGAGTAAACGTTAACTTAAAACTTTCTGGATTGAGAGTTAATGCTTGTGTCGGACAAACCCCAGTACATAAACCACAGTGGACGCAAGATTCCTCATCGATAATAATTTCTCCCAAACTCAGCGAAACAGCAATATTTTGCTCTCGCATCCACTGTATAGCTGCATCTAGCTGGTCAATATCACCAGATAATTCCACAACCAGCTTACCAATTTGGTTGGGAGCAACTTGAGCGCGGATAATATTTGCAGCAACATTGAAATCCTTAGCCAGTCGGTAAGTGATTGGCATTTGAACCGTTCGTTTAGGGAAAGTAATGGTAACTCTTTTCTTCATTTTGGATTTTGGATTTTAGATTTTAGATTTTGGATTGGACATTAAGGATTGGTAACTATGAATATTTAAGAGTTAATTTTCTACCCCCTCTCCCCCCTCTTCCCCCTCTCCCCCCTCTCCCAATACCCCATGTAACGTTTTTATTTTCGTAACGGTTCTAATAAATGGAAGTAGAGGGTTAAACTTATATGAAATGACTTGTTAAGACTTTATAAACTTGATTATGAGTACGGATTCGCCCTTAGATTCTCAGGAACAGCCAGAATCTACGTTTGGAGTACGTCTCCGAAATTTTTTGATTGTCACGGTAGCTGTAGTTCTGTCGGTAGCCCTATTTTTAGGACTGCGAAGCGAAACTAGTTCCGTTTCCTTAACCGATTTAGAAAAAGATTCCACACCGTTAGAAGTTGCTTTGAGTAATGGAAAACCATCTTTAATCGAATTTTACGCTAATTGGTGTACCGTCTGTCAGAAGATGGCACCCGATATTGCCACACTAGAAACAGAATATGCCGATAAAGTAAATTTTGTAATGCTCAACGTAGATAACAATAAGTGGCTGCCAGAAATGCTGCAATACCGGGTAGATGGGATTCCGCATTTCGTATTTATGGATAAAAATTCTCAGCCTCAAGCAGAAACTATAGGAGACCAACCCCGAACAATCATGGGAAGTAATCTAGAAGCCTTGATTGCAGGCTCTCCTTTACCCTATGCTCAAGCTAACGGTAGAGTTTCACAGTTCTCTACAACCGCAGCCCCAACTGGTAATAATGAAGACCCACGCAGTCATGGCGCTCAGGTGGTGAATTAAAATGCTTGTGACAGCTTGTAGACTGGTTCGTAGTTTTCTGACAAGCAGGATATGCCTGCGTGGGTTTAAGATAGGTGAGGTTGTATTAGCTACAACATCGCTTGTAGTACTTCGTTCAAAACACAATTAACCTCAACTATTCTTCCCATAGCTGGGAAATATGATGTTACAGCTCCTAATCGTTGTTATTTTCGTTATTTCAGGTTCAGCCCTCTGTTCTGGAATAGAAGCGGCTTTGTTTTCAGTTTCGACGCTGAAAGTTAGACAGTTAGCCCAAACAAAGAACCCGTCAGCAGTGGCTTTATTAGCGATTCGCGAAAACATGAATCGACCGATTGCCACTATTGTAGTTATCAATAATGTTTTCAATATTGTCGGTAGTATTATTACAGGTAATCTTGCTAGAGAAGTATTAGGAAGTAATTTACTAGGACTATTTTCGGGTGTATTAACATTTCTGATTATCATTTGTGCGGAAATTATTCCCAAAACCGTCGGTGAACGTTACGCAGAGACAATTTCCTTACTCATAGCTATTCCTCTTGCTGCATTAACCTTAATTTTTACACCTTTAGTTTGGGTCTTAGAGAATATTACAGCACCTTTTACTAGAGGTAAAAAACAACCAACAACCAATAAAGCAGAAATTATGTTGTTGGCAGATATTGCTCATCAAGAAGGCATAATAGAACGTGATGAAGCGCAAATGATTCAGCGGGTGTTTCAGTTAAACGAACTGACAGCAGCAGACTTAATGACACCCCGAACAATATTGACATATTTACGCGGTAACTTGACTCTTGCTGAAGCCAAAACAGATATTATCAGCTCGCAGCATACAAGAATTATTGTCATTAACGAAACTATTGATGAAGTAATTGGTGTAGCTTTGAAGCAAAACTTGCTCACAGCAATGGTAGAAGGAAGAAAAACTCAAAAAATTGGTACACTAACGCGAAAAGTCGGATTTGTTCCCGAAACAATTCGTGCTGATAGATTGATGAGAAACTTCCTAGAAGCTCGCGAGCATTTAGCTGTAGTAGTAGATGAGTACGGTAACGTTTCAGGTGTAATTACTTTAGAAGACGTACTAGAAGTAATAACCGGTGAGATAGTTGATGAAACCGATAAAACAATCGATTTACAAGCAATCGCTCGTAAAAAGCGAGAAAGAATGTTGCAGTCAATGCGTTTTGCTTATCGTTCCATAGAAAATAAACGGTAAATCGAGGTCCAAGGTTAGAGGTTAAAGGTTTAAAAATCATTTTTCTACCCCCTCTTCCCCCTCTACCCTCTCTTCGTTACCTTGTCTCCCCCTCTATTCCCTGCTCCCTTATCATTGAGCTATAAGCTTTGGGATATATGAGTAGAAAAAATCCCATCCAGGTTAATAAAGGAATGGAAACTAAGATAGTCAGCCAAATTTTGTGAAATAATAACCAGCTT
>JBCBHT010000281.1:0-9373 GCA_038525335.1 Cyanobacteria bacterium J06621_15
CTCACGAAATGGGTTTCGCTAAAGAAGTCGCTAGTCGAATCATGTTCCTCGATAGCGACTTCTTTAGCGAAACCCATTTCGTGAGTGACTATAGCCATTGTGATTCCAGTATTTGCTAAATTCTTCATGACTTCGAGTACGTCTTTAACCATTTCTGGGTCTAAAGCGGAAGTCGGTTCATCAAACAAAATCATCTCCGGTTCCATAGCTAAAGCACGAGCTATAGCAACACGCTGCTTTTGACCTCCCGAAAGTCTAGCGGGATAAACATCAGCTTTTTCTGCTAAACCTACTTTCTCTAATAATTCCAAAGCTTTGATTTGGGCTGTTTTTTCATCAATATTCTTAACTTTAATCGGTGCATAAGTAGTATTTTGCAGCACGGTCATATGTGGAAACAAATTAAAATGTTGAAACACCATTACCAAACGCTGTCGGATTTTAGCGATATTGGTTTTAGGAAGAGTAATTTCGTCATTATGAAAATAGATTTTACCAGAAGTCGGAATTTCTAATAAATTAATGCATCTGAGAAAAGTAGATTTACCAGAACCAGAAGGACCAAGAATAGCCACTACTTCACCCGGATAAATATCTGTATTAATATCTTTTAGTACCTCAAGTTTTCCAAAAGATTTGCACAATGATTCTGTTCGGATAATTGGATTCATATTATTTGTTCGTTGATAGTTGATATTTGTTAGTTTAACCTCACCCTCGTTCCCTCTCCTTATTAAGGAGAGGGATGTCTGTAAAGTTCGTAGGGTGTGTTGTCGCGGAGCGCAACGCACCATTTATTATCTATTTATTAGCTTCGGTGCGTTAGGCTAAAGCCATAACACACATTACATTTTCCCTCTCCTTAATAAGGAGAGGGATGTCTGTAAAGACAGGGTGAGGTTTTTTCACTGAATTAATCGCTTCTTCTCAATCTTTTTTCCAAACTAGAAGCACCAAAAGATAAACCCATCACTAAAACGTAATAAATCAATCCAGCAAACAATAAAGGTTCAAAATAAATATACTTGTTTGCACCAACAATTTGAGCGCTGCGTAAAATTTCCACAACACCAATTGTTGCAACTAAAGAAGAATCTTTTAATAATCCGATAGTTTCATTTACTAATGCAGGTAAAATGTTTTTCAAAGCTTGGGGTAAGATAATATCCCACATCATCATTGGATAAGAAACACCCATAGACATTGCTGCTTCAAATTGTCCTTTATCTACAGCTTGAATTCCACCACGGATAGTTTCTGACATATAAGCTCCCGAATTTAAGGTAAAGGTAAATACTCCTGCTTGAAAAGCTGAAATATCATATCCCGTTAATTGAGGTGTGGCAAAATAAACTAAAGATAGCTGTAAAAGTAATGGTGTACCTCTAAAAATAGAAGTGTAGATATTCGCAAACCAGCCAAGAACTTTAATACCAGAAATCTTGAAAAATGACAGTGCTGTTCCCCAGAATAAACCGAGAAATACCGACGATAAAGTAAATGATAAAGTTAAAGGAATTCCTTTAATAATAAAGGGAATTTCAGGAATAATTCGTCTGAAATCTAAATTTAATCCTGTTTTTTCTTCTGAAGATGATGTAGGTAAAGTTGATTCAATTGGAGTTGCTGAAAACCACTTTTTACTCAACCTTTCCAATTCACCATTATTCTTCATTTTTCGCAGTACATTGTTAAATGGTTCAACTAACTGCGAACCTTTAGGAAAAGCAATAGCTGAACCTGATGCATCTTCCCGAGAAGGAATAACATTAAATTCTAAATCTGGATTAGCTTTGACAAATCCCAAAGCAACAGCATCCTCAACAATTGCTGCATCAATTCTTCCTGCTTTAATTTCTTGAATTATTTCCGGTACTTTATTCAGTTGCTTTAACTTAATATTCGCAACTTTTTGAGCAATTTGTTTAGCGTTTTGTTCTTGAATTGTCCCTAACTGTACCCCAACAGTTTTACCCGATAAATCTTCTGGTTTAGTTAAATTACTACTTTTAGAAGCGACAATGGTATCCCGAGCTTCGTAATAAATAATCGAAAAATCTACACTTTTGCGACGTTCTGGAGTTGGAGTCATCCCAGCCATGACAAAATCGGCGCGATTGGCTTGCAACGCGGGAATTAAACCATTAAAATCCGATTGTGTAATATTAAGCTTAAAACCTAATTCCTTCTGAAGATAATTCGCAATATCAATATCAAAACCAACTATTTTACGTTCCCCACCTTTAGTTTCATAAAATTCATATGGAGGATAATCAGGGGAAGTAATCATTGTCAGCGTTTCCTTACCGACAGATGAAGCAATAGTAGGTTGAGAATCAGCAAAAATAATACTCAATGCCAATACAATTGTGAATAATAATGCGTATTTCTTCATTTTGAAATTTAGTAGATGCACTATTATTAATTAGCATAGGGAACGGGAAATGGGGGATAGGGAATAAGGAATAAGGAATAGAAATATTTAGAGTTGGGTTTCACTTTGTTCAACCCAACCTACGAATTAACTTTCAGCATTACTAAACACCCCTCTCCTTGACAAGGAGAGGGGAAGGGGGGTGAGGTCTATTTCAGCTAAAATTGCTAAATCTTGATTACAAACTTTCAGAAGGAAAAAAATCTCCCCCTCAAGTTAAAGCAAAATCTAAATCTTTGTCCTATCAGTTAAAATTTCGTATCCAGTTTCCGTTACTAATACAGTATGCTCAAACTGGGCTGAGAAAGAATTATCTACAGTTACCGCTGTCCAACGGTCGGATAATGTTTTACATAATTTAGAACCAGCATTTAAAATTGGTTCGATTGCTAAGGTCATTCCTTTACGTAACTTAACATTAGGCATTTCACGGGTACGGAAGTTGAATACAGAAGGTTCTTCATGCAAATTTCTGCCAACACCATGTCCTGTAAAATCTTCAACGACACTAAAACCATTAGCTTTTACATGGTCTTCAATAGCACCAGCAATATCCATTAAATAACTGCCAGCTTTTACCTGTTCTATACCTTTGAAAAGAGCTTCTTCAGCAACACGAATTAATTTAGCATCTTTATCGCTGACTTGTTCAACGGCAATTGTGATACAAGAATCACCGTGAAATCCTTCATAAAATGCACCAGTATCAACTTTTAAAACATCTCCAGAACGAATAACTTTCTTAGAGCTAGGAATACCATGTACTACTTCATTGTTGATACTAGAGCAAATGGAACCAGGAAAACCGTGATATCCTTTGAAGCTAGGAGTTGCACCCATTTCCCGGATACGTTTTTCAGCATAAACATCCAAGTCTGCTGTGGTCATTCCTGGCTTTACCAACTCAGAAATTTCTTTGAGTACAGTAGCGACAATTTTACCCGATTGACGCATGATTTCAATTTCCCGTGGAGATTTGATTTCAATTCCCCTACGCTGTCTTTTAGGACGACTTTCTAATTTTGGTTGAGAAAGCAGATTGCTAAAGATGTTCATAAGATAATAATTAATTGCGTGTTACCGCTTAAAGTCAATTGATAAGTCGGTTTAATTGAGAAACAATACTATATTTTAAATTAACTTATTTTGTGCAACTTGCCCCGTACTTGAATGGGGTAATGAGTTTTTCTGGTAGAAGATTATTTATTTAATAAGAGGGGGTAGAGGGGGTAGAGGGGGAAGAAAGGGTAGAAAAGAAGGAACTTTATCAGTAATTTTAGAACTGCGAGCTTGACTCAGTAATAACTCGCTACTCACTACTTATTACTCACTACTTGCTACTCACTACTCTCTACTCCCTACTCCCTAAATCCAAAATAAACGTATCCGCTACTAAAATCTAAAATCTAAAATCCAAAATTGATTTACCTTCAACCTTTGACCTGGATAACTGTTCGCGGGTTTTGCTTTTGTTGGCTAATACCGGAGGACCTGCAGTTACCACTACAATTTTGTCTGGATGTAGCAACTCCCGTGCTGCTTGATTTACTTGGTCGGGAGTAACTGCTTGAATCTTATCAGTATAACTACGTATTTCGTCCGTTTCTAAACCTAATACGTGGTTTTTGATAATTCTATAGATTAATTCATCAGGAGAAGCAAGAGACACATTATAATTTCCAGTTAAATTATGTTTTGCAGTTTCAACTTCAGCAGCCGTTACACCTTTTCTGTGCATCTCTTCTAGCAATTGGCGCGTGCTGGCAATTGCCTTTGTGGTGTCTTCGGGACTGGTCTGCATTTCAATTAAAAATGTTCCAGAATTTTTCCCAGCTAGAAAGTTACTATAAATACCGTAGGTTAAACCTAAACGGTCGCGTATTTGAGAACCAAGTCGGCTTGATAAAGTATCACCACCCAAAATATGGTTCAAAATCTTTGCTGCATAATATCTGGGGTCTTGACGATTAATCGCTTTGTTACCCATAAAAGTAATTGCTTGAGCTTTTCCAGGAACTACCGGATTGTAACGAATTATTTTGTCAGGTAAATTCACTGGTGGATATTCTATTTTTGGCGTATCACCTGTACCTTTCCAATCACCAAATTCTTTTTCAAGCATCTCTTTAACTTGGGCTGGCTGAAAATCACCAACTAAAGCTAATACTGTAGTATCGGGACGATAGTGTTTTTCGTGAAAATTAACTACATCCTCACGGGTAATTCGCTGCAAACTTTGTTTATCCGAAAAGCTATAGGATGGATGTGTTTTCGGGAAAACTGCTTGTAAGAAAGTTCTTTGAGCTACTTCTTCGGGGTCATCTAAGTCTTGCTGGAGAGCAGTTAAAGCTTGTTGACGTGTTAGCTGTAACTGTTTACGGGGAAAAGTCGGATTTTTAATTACATTTCCCAAAGTCTTAACCAATACAGATAAATCATTGGACAAACTCTTACCTTCAAGATACACACCTTCGCGGTAGGTTTTAAAGTCTAAACTAGTACCACAGTCTTCCAAAGTTTTAGCCAGACTTAAAACATCTTTATCTTTAGTTCCGTTCATCAAATTATCTGCAACTAAAGATGCTAACCCTGCTTTAGTCTTAGAGTCAAATTCCGAACCTGCTTTGATATAACCACCTAAAGTCACTGTAGAAGTACTTTTATCTGGTAAAAGCAAGATTTCCAAACCATTATCTAAACTAAATTTTTCTGGTAGAATCCGACTTGTAGAAGTAATAGTCGAATCTACTGGTGGTAAATACTTGATGACATCAGCGTCATTTCTGCTGCTTTTAGAAAAATGTTGACTGTTTTCTGTGGAAACTTGTTTATTCTCAGTTTTATTTTTAGCAGCTACATCAGTTGGTTTAAAAACACCTACAATTTGACTTTGCTGTTTAAAGTACTTTTGAGCTACACGCTGTACATCTTGAACTGTCACTTGCTGTATCGCAGCTAAGTAACGGTCAGTATAAGTGTAATCTCCCGTGGTAGTTTCATCATTACCCAACTGCATTGCTAAAGAGGTAACATCGCGATTACTTAAAATTACTGAAGCTTCTAACTGAGCTTTTGCTCTATTTAATTCTTCTGACGAAATTTCTTTAGTTGCTAAATCACCAATTTCGCGATTAACTATCGATTTTATTTTAGATAAATTTGAAGTAGAATTTGCTGTCACTAATAATTCGTACCAACCTGCATCTTGTAAACTAATTACACTTGCTGATACGTCACTAGCTTTTCCCGAATCAACCAAAGCTTGATAAAGACGCGAATTTCTTCCTTCCGCTAAGATATAATCCATTACATCTAAAGCTGGTATATCCTGATGTTTTGCAGAAGGTAGACGATATACTGCTTGAAATAATGGTGCAGAACCGGGTTGTTTCAAAACAATCGGTTCAGAATTATTGGAAACGTTGAAAGAAGCTTTAGCAGAATTTTTAGCTGCTATCTTATTAAGTAGCTGTGTATTCTGATTTGCAGGTATTTCTCCAAATAGTTCTTTGACAGCTTTTATTGTTTTACTAGTTTCAAAATCTCCTACAATCACTAATACTGCATTATTAGGACTGTAAAAATTCTTGTAATAATCTTGTACCTGTTCTACAGTGAACTTCTTTACATCTTGTTCGGTGCCACCAACAGTTAATCCATAAGGATGGTTGGGAAAAGCAGCTTTCATAACTGCTCTATTTAAGCGATACTGAGGGCTATTTTCATAACCCTTCAATTCAGAAATTACTACCTGTTTTTCACTATCAAGCTGCTCAGTATTAATAACAGCATTCTGCATTCTATCCGCTTCTAAAGTTAGAAGCGCTTTTAACTTATTACGTTCGGCAGTACTGTAATATACTGTTTGGTCGTGACTGGTAAAAGCATTTGAATCACTACCCAAAGCACTGAAAAGCCTTCCAAACTGTACCGGACGGCGCTTAGTGCCCTTAAACATCATATGTTCTAACTGGTGAGCAATACCATTAACACCTATTTTTTCATTACGTGTTCCCACCTTGTACCAGACTTGTACGCTCACCACTGGTGCAGTGTGTGCTTCTTTTGTGATTACAGTCAGACCATTCTCTAATATAGTCTTACGAACGTTTTCCGCTACCGTTAATATCTCCCGTTCATTTGTCACTAATTCTTTACTATTACTTACGCATTGCGAAGCAGCTAATAATCTACTGCTGCTGGATTCACCACCTAAAAATAGAACTAGAACTGACACTAGCCCTAAAAGTAAAGACGGAAAACTACTAATACGTAAAAACCTAAAATATACAGACATTTATTTGCTTGATTTATCTGTAAACTTAACTACAGATTTTTTCTATGAATATAGTCTAATCTGCTGAATGAATCTGTCGCCTCGGCAACACTACAGAGAGTGTTTATTCTACAGATAAAAGTAATTATTTTCAACTATTTTGGCTAATTAATTTTGCTAATTTTTGTTTAAATTACGGATAAATTCTAAAGGTAAATTATCCGTATCGGCAATAAAAGCTACTTCATAGATACAGTCACCAATCTGTTGCTGAGTTGGTTCTAGTAGTACCTTCAAAGGCTGTATGATTTCTGGTTGTTTGCGTGATGCTTGTGCAAAATTTTCTTTTACATTTTTTAACCAACTAGGTAAATCGGATGCGGTCTCAGTAATATCGAAAGATAAATGATAGTATCCGACATAATGTTCATCGGCGAATGCATCTAACTCAGTAGGCTTTGGTTCGGGAATTTGAATTAGTTCAATTCTTCCCCCTAGTCCCTCCATCCAACAAGCCAAAGTATAACCTGTTGTAAACCGTTCGCATACAGTGAAACCTAATTGTTCGTAAAAGGCTATTGCAGAGTGAATATTCGCAGTCCGAATAGAAGCGTGATGCATTTCAATACTTTTTTACTTTAATTATTCATTTGAATTACTCTAAATATTACTCAAATTATTCCAATGCTTAAAAGCTGCTTGTTAGGAGTTTTTTAAGAGCGACTCCTAACATGAACGCATGGGGCTACAACTATTCAAACAATCTAAAGTAGGGATACCGCACCGGAACACCCGGTTCTTTTTCTAAATCAAAATTTATTACCTCCCAGCAAGAATCATTACTAGTTTCAGGACTAAAATCCACCGGTAAACCATACAACCTCGCAGAGCTAACATCTGAATTTTGTCCGCTCCGCCAAGGTGAACTACGCTCCAAATAACCGCCCATTAATTCCCGATAGCGGTGAGCAATAATCACTTTAGTAGCCCGATAGCCTTGAGTATATAGCTTATCAAGCGCTTCGTGAATTTCAAATCTAATTCCATCGGGATGAGTATGTTGCCGATACCATTCATCCTTCCATCTTCGCCAATGTCGTCCAGATTGTAGGTGAATCAATTCACTCGTTTTTGGATTTGCTTCAAAAGCACCATGGCGAGGACATAAATAAGTATCAGTTAATGTCAGTGCCGGAATCGTTTGACGGCAATGGGGACACTGAATTTCGGGACCAAATATCGGGTACTGCAAGCCTGGATTCATCATGAAGTGTATATAAACATCTTTATTTTTATCATCTATTTATTTGTTTAATTTTACACTTGCAATTCTACTCCTCTGTGTAATTACGCATCTTGGAGTTTACAAATTAGTTTTACTGAGAACTACATTCATTAGTACAACACAACTGAAATAAATCTACAGTTTTGTCTGGACATTAAAAGCGGAGTTAGTATTTCAGGTTTTTTATAGTTTTTATATACTAATGACTGCTGGAAAATAAAAGAATTATCTCATGATATTCTTGTCATTACTCCAAGCGTCATAAAGTTGGGGTAAGCCAGATTATTCACATTAATATTCTATCGTGTCTACCACTTCCTACTGGTCTTCTCCCGATATTTCAGATGCAGCTTTCGTTGCATCCAATGCTGTTGTTATGGGTTCGGTTCGCATTGGGACAGGAGCAAGCATTTGGTACCAAGCCGTCGTCAGAGGTGATGTTGAGCGCATTGAAATTGGTGAATATACCAACATTCAAGACGGAGCAATTATCCATGGCGACCCCAGTCAGCCTACTATTTTAGAAGACCACGTTACTATTGGGCATCGTGCCGTAGTTCATTCTGCATACATCGAACGTGGAAGCTTAATTGGTATTGGCGCAGTAATACTTAATGGAGTACGTGTAGGAAGTGGAAGTATTATTGGTGCGGGTGCTGTAGTAACCAAAAACGTACCTCCCTTGTCTCTTGTGGTTGGAGTTCCTGGTAAAGTGATACGTCAAAATTCCCCCGAAGAAGCAGCAGAACTAATCGAACATGCCAAACACTATCAAAAATTAGCTTTAGTTCATGCCGGGAGAGGTACAGATTTGGGATTTGGGGAAGGATGAGTAGTGAGTTATGAGTTATGAGTTATGAGTTATGAGTTATGAGTAGGGGTGACAAGGGGACAAGGAGATGGGGAGACAAGGTGATGAACTAGAAATAATTAATAACTCCTGACTCCTAACTCCTAACTCTTAACTGCTCGCTGTTCACTGTTCACTGTTCACTGAATTTTAAACATTCTTTACACACAGGGGTAGAAAAATTTGCCAATTCAGCTAAAAATAAAAATGAGACTAGTTGATAAAACTTAAAATTTTACCTAAAAGAGGGGTTCTAGATATGGGCATTGATACTCGTATATTGATTGTTGTAGCACCTTTAGCTATTGCTGCTGGGTGGGCGTTATTTAATATCGGCGCTGCTGCATTAAGACAACTACAAACTTTTTTAAATAGAGAAGCGTAAATTTTTCATAATTATCGCTTTTTGACCGGCTGTTTTTTACAAACAGTCGGTTTGTTTGATTTGGGAATTGGGAAGAGGGGGTAGAGGGGGTAGAGGGGGTAGAAAATTATTAATTCATCTACTCCTAACTCCTAACTCCTAAT
>JBCBHT010000282.1:0-9354 GCA_038525335.1 Cyanobacteria bacterium J06621_15
GGATGGCAACTAGTACCAGTGATGGTAATTTCTTTTTGCACCTCCTCAGTTTTTAATCTTTAACCCCGTGAGGGGATGGAAACTAAACAAATTGTTCGCCGGCTACTGATGTTGTAGGAAATAGTTTTTAATCTTTAACCCCGTGAGGGGATGGAAACCTTGATTGCTCTTACAAAACTTTGCAACATCATCTTGTTTTTAATCTTTAACCCCGTGAGGGGATGGAAACTCCGTCTGTTAATTCCTGAGGGATTTGCTTCACGTTACTGAAGTGTTTTTAATCTTTAACCCCGTAAGGGGATGAAAAGAAAGAATTGTCCGTACTATAGGAAGCGATAAAAGACAAAGTGCTACTGCTTTAAAACAGGGTTATTAATTGTTATTTAACTAACTACAATTGCACATATTTTTCGACAAAGTTTTAAAATACTTACTAGAATAATGGTGAAAACATGCCAGATATAGTTGATATTGCTGTTAGTGCTGATTCTTTTAATACCCTAGTTGCAGCAGTACAGGCTGCTAATTTAGTAGAAACATTAAAAAGTAGCGGACCTTTTACAGTTTTTGCACCCAATGACGAAGCTTTTGCAAAATTACCCCCAGGAACTGTTCAAACACTGGTACAAAATCCTCCCCAGCTAGCAAGAATTCTCACATATCATGTTGTAGCGGGAAAATTAATGCAGGCTGATTTAGCAAAATTGAAAACTGTAAATTCTGTGGAAGGTTCTCCTATTAATATTAATTGTACTAATAATTTTGAAGTCAAAAATGCCACAGTTATAGCAGCAGATATCGAAGCTGATAACGGTGTAATTCATGTAATTGATAACGTCATTCTTATGGGTTAATAGCTCCGGTTGTTTAGTACTTAATTATCACCGTCGCACACTCTACAATTTTCCCTTCTCCTTAACAAGGAGAGGGGTGTCCGCAGGACGGGGTGAGGTCTTTCGGTTGGTGCGTGACGGTATAATCAAATTATTCGATTATTTTTGATAATTATTAATCACCGTCACACACCCTACAACCCATTAATTTGCTTCAACTCCAATCCCTTTTCAAATATCTCATCAATAGCCAACATCTCCCCATCATCCGTCATAAATTTATGGTCTTTTGTAGCTCTAATTATCGAACCATCTTCTAATTCATATTCAAACAATTCCTGCATTCCTCGATTGTGCCATTGTGCTATCGGTTGACTGTAAACATTACCATTTACATCAACACTATACACCGTACAATCAATTTTCTCTTCAACAATTTTTCCTATCGGTATCAAACCAAATTCTTCAGTTAAAACTTCGGTGTCGTAGCTCAAACAATATTCGGCAAATTTAATCATCTGGTCGAATAATTCTTCAGCAACCTGCTTACTAACACCATTTTTTGCGGAACCATCGATAAATATTTCGCGATGTTTCTGCATTTCTGCAACTTTCTTTTTACCCATCGCTCGACGGAGTAAGTCCGCTTGTCCCAATGAATAACCAGCCATGTCTTGAGCAATTTTCATAATCTGCTCTTGATAAACCATAATTCCATATGTTTCATCAAGAATTGGCTCTAACACCCTGTCTTCATAGTCAATTTCTTCTCTACCGTGTTTCCTATCGATAAAGTGAGGAATTAATCCTGCATCTAAAGGTCCCGGTCGATACAGCGCCAAAATTGATGATATATCTTCTATATTGGAAGGTTTCAAATCTCTAACAATTTGTCGCATTCCGGAAGATTCTAATTGAAATACTCCTTCTAATTCTCCTGCTTCTAATAATTCATAAGTTTTTCTGACATCATTAGGAAGCTTCGCTGTATCTCCACCTCTTGCTAATACTCCTTGAGCTTTCCTTTCCCAACTAGTGATGTCATAGGGGTCTAGTCTTTTCCCACCGCTATTTTTTTGGATTAAATCAATAGTTTTATCAATCATGGTCAGGTTTCTTAAACCCAAAAAGTCCATTTTTAATAAACCCATTGCTTCTACATCTTCCATGTAATATTGGGTAATTACAGAACCGTCATTATTCCTTTGTAGCGGGACAATTTCATCTAAAGGTTCGGCTGAAATCACCACACCAGCAGCATGAACCCCAAATGTTTTGTTGGTTCCTTCAATCCGAATAGCCATATCAACCCAGTGTTTTACCCTGGGGTCGTTGTCGTATTTTTCCTTGAATTCCGGTTCCGGGGTATCATCAGAAATCATCTTTTTCAACTTAGCCGGTTTACCCCTTGCTACGGGAATCAACTTCGCCATTTTATCGGCTTCCCCGTAAGAAATATCTAATACCCTGGCAACATCTTTTAATACCGATTTAGAAGTTAACCTGTTAAAAGTAATAATTTGAGCAACCCTATCTTCCCCATATTGACTAGTTACATAATCGATAACTTTATCCCGGCTTTCTATACAGAAATCCGTGTCAATATCAGGCATAGATTTTCTTTCTGGATTCAAGAAACGCTCGAATAATAGTCCATGATGCACCGGGTCAATATTAGTAATTCCCATACAGTATGCCACCAAAGAACCAGCCGCCGAACCTCTTCCCGGTCCTACAGGAATACCATTATCCCGAGCAAATTTAATATAGTCCCAGACAATTAAAAAGTAACCAGGAAAACCCATCTCCTGAATCAATTTTAATTCATAATTCAGCCTATCTGTATAGGATTTATCTACTTCGCTGCGAGTTTTACGATTTAACTTTTCTAAAAGTCCATCCCAAGCGACTTGTTCTAAAAAAGTTTCGGTTGTATGACCTGCCGGAATCGGAAAATGAGGAGTTCTAGGTGGACTTAAAATTTTGTAAGGTTCAATTTTATCCGCAACTTCTAAAGTAGTGTTTACCGCTTCTTCTATTACGTCTTCCGGTAAATGGTCGCGGAACAACTGCTTCATTTCTTCGGCAGATTTTAAATATTCCGTACCGCTATACCTCATTCTTTTATCTTCAAAAATCTTCTTCCCAGTCTGAATACAAAGTAAAGCATCGTGAGCTTCTACATCATTACAAGAAATATAGTGAGAATCATTTGTAGCGATTATCTTAATTCCCAATTCCCGCGCAATTTTGACAATTTCAACATTTACGACTCTATCTTCTGGTGAACCGTGGTCTTGAATTTCTAAATAATAATCCTCACCAAATGTCTTTTGATACCATTTAGCCACTCTCCGAGCGACATCTGGTCTACCGCTCATAATCGCTTGGGGTATTTCTCCACCTAAACAAGCGCTGGTAACAATTAAATCCTCGTGATACTGCTCTAATAACTCTTTATTTACACAAGGACGCGAAAAAATTCCCTTTCCCTGCACCCCTTCCAAATGAGATATTGAAGTTAACTTGGTTAAATTCTTATAACCCCGAGTATTCTTCGCCAAAACAACCTGATGATAACGGGGACGGCGTTCCTGCTTGGTAATATCGCCGTTAATAATATACATCTCATTGCCAATAATCGGCTTAAAATTCTTCTTCTTACAAATTTTGATTAGCTCAACCGCACCATACATTACCCCGTGGTCGGTTAAAGCTATAGCCTCCATTCCCAACTCAATGGCTCGGTCAATCAAAGCAGGTAGCTGAGAAGCACCATCAAGCAAACTGTAATCGCTATGAATATGTAAAGGAACAAAGGACATAGGCTAATAACCCCCTTCTCTAACCACAACCAAACACCACAAGTGTTATCCAGAGTAGCGCAGGAATGTAATATAGACTATATTTTTTTCGAGGTAAAAATATTAAATTTCGTATTCATGTTTCAATTTTGACTCCCAACATTATCAAATGCAGTAGAAACCCGCTTTCTTGAAGAAACCGGGTTTTTGATGAACCCAATTATTTTATTTAAAGACAACTTAAAGACTATCAGTACCATGTCAGTGATATGAGTTGCAATTATTACTTTTTATCCAGAGAATAAATGTATTAATAGTTTTGTGTATTCTAAGTAATCTACCTAAAAAACATCAAATTTAGTTTCAAATTATTTATAAATATTAATCAGATTCTAGATACAGTTTTCAGAAATACAAAAATCTGAGCATAGAAAATTAACCTGTAGCGACGAATACTTTCAGCTTTTAACCTTTTTTATAATTAATTAATTTTCCCACTATTCCCTGTAGAGAAAGCCATAGTATCTCCATGAAAAAGCCCCATCCAGAGGATGAGGCAATTATATAAGGCTGAAATTAAGATTAAAATGTAGGAAACCCGAAAAAACAGATTAGCCCGTTCAAATAAAATTTTGTTAACTCGTAACTCATAAATCTGTCCCGAACGACGATTAAGCCATTGATAAGCGTAGCTTGAATGAACTTATCCACCGCTAGAAGATTGTCCCTTAGCATCACATTCTTTACCCCAACAGCGTTCTAAAAGCTCTATCCGATACACATAAGCGAAGGTATGGGGATTCAAGATTAGTTTTTCACAAAACAAAGGTTGATTGAGATACTGCCAAAAAGGAAATCTGAGTTTGTTTTTTTCTGGATTCATAACAAGAGCCAATAATTTAAACCGTTGTCTTAGCAGCAAACATTTTTCCAAATGCCACTACTTATTTAATAGTTAAACCTTACACAATCTGTATACAGTTGACCTGCGAACAATTGCTGAAACATATAGAAGCGCACACCCCACTTGCAAGACCTTTATATATGATAAAAGTTCCATTATTTTGCGGTTGCCAGAAAATACTAGTATGTATATTAAAAAACATATAACTAGCTATCAGTGAGCAGTGAGTAGTGACCAGCAACCTGTTAACTGTTCATATAAAAATGTGGTGTTGTCCGGATTAAATTATTGCTTAGCTTCATAAAAGCATCCCCTCTTGAAATCAAGAGGGGGAAGAGGGGTAGAAAATTGAGTGAGAGAGGGAGAGAGGGAGAGAGTGAGGGAAATTCTCATACTTTTTACTCATAACTCGCTACTTGTTACTTACTACTCCTAACTCCTAACTCCTCACTCCTAACTATTAGTAATGGTTTCCAGCTTTACGACGGTGTATAGCAGTTACTGTATCGGCTTGCAGTAGTTTACCATTGTCAACGGTTGCATATATTACCCAATGGTCGCCACATTCCATCCGTTTGCTTGCAGAGCATTCTAAATAAGCGATAGCATCTGTGAGGATAATGCCACCATTTTCGGCTTCTGTTATAGAGAAATTGGAAAAACGGTCTTCTCCAGGAGCAAAAGATTTGCGGAAGTGCTTAATATAATCCTGCTGATTTCCTTCACCAATGATGTTTAAAACGAACTTACTTCCCGGATATAGCAGCGTTTCTACCGCTCTATCTTTGGCAATTGCTAAACTAATTCCCGGTGGGTCGAATGTCGCTTGAGATACCCAACTACCGAGCATTCCCGTAGAAACTTCTCCTTGCTTAGCCGTGAGTACGCAGACCGAACCAACGATACGTCCAACCGCTTGCTCCATCGGAGTTGCAGTAGGTTGAGCGATACGTAATTTGCGAGCTTTTCTCAAAGTCTGGGCAAAATCGGTTGCTGTTTCTTCGCATTCCTTGAGGGTTTTATCAGATGGTTTAAATCTAGCTTTAAAGGTGTCGAAACCAAATTGAAACCCAGCATCCCTGAGTTTACCTTCAATCAAATCGAATGCTTCACCGCTCCAACCGTAGGAACCAAATACCCCAGCCAATTTACCAGTATCACCAACTGAAAGCACTATACCCAAAGCAGTATGAATCGGAGTCGGAGCATTACCACCGATGGTAGGGGAACCAATAATAAACCCGTCTGATTTTTCAATAGCAGCACGAATGTCATCTGGGTCAGCAAATTCGCAGTTAATAGACTCAACAGCGACCCCACCTTTAGTTAAACCCAAGCCAAAAGCCTGGGCTAAAGTTGAAGTATTACCGTAAGCTGAAGCGTAGAGTAAGGCTACGGTAACTTCGCGTTCGGTTTGAGAAACGCTCCACTGTTGATAAGCTTTCTTGAGTTCAATCAAACCGTAGCGCACCAGTGGACCGTGAACCGTAGCATACATTCTCACCGGTACTTCCGAAAGCTTTTCCAAAGCAGCTTTTACGTGAGGTGCATGGGGAGCCATCAAACAGTCAAAATAATAGCGCTGGTCTTCCTTTAAAATATCCCAGTCTTCATCAAAGACTTCTTCACCGCAGACATGAGTACCAAATAGTTTATTTGAATAGAGAACTTGGGTTTGCTGGTCATAAGTAGCAAGTCCGCTCGGCCACCTAGGGCTAGGAATCGGAATACCTTTTAGAACATGACCCTTACCCAAATCAAGAGTTTCCTTACCCCGCATTTCTATCACATTCAGGTGCGGACCAAAAGCCTTACGTAAATTAGCAGCACCAGGAACCGAAGCTACAAAAGTGATTTGCGGTGCGCGTTCTACAATTGCTTTGAGAGTAGCAACTCGATTCGGATTAAAATGTCCAACAACAACATAATCTAAATCTCGCAAATCTAAAACACTCTGCAAAGCCTCGATATAAATATGAGTAAAAGTTTCTGGAGGAGGGTCAATAATTGCAGTCTTATCACCCTCAATTAAATAGCAATTAGAAGTACTACCCTTAGCTAAAGCATATTCAATTTCAAATCGCAACCGCGTCCAACTGCGAGCTTTTATCAACTTTGTATCGGTCGCGATTGGTGCTATCTGCATATCGCGGGGATTGGAATTGCTCATAATATCTATGGAAAAAAATAAAGGATTAAGAATCAAAAAAAAATCAAAAAAAAAGAACGTAGATGCTTATTTGAATTTAATAAATAGACAAGTAAATTAAAGTTCGTAGTAAGGACTTTAGTCTTGAATTTGAGAAAATAGAGGGGGAGAGGGAGAGAGGGAGAGAGGGAGGGAGGGAGTGAGAGAAATTAATAATTTATAACTCCTAACTCCTCACTCCGTCTTGGAAAGTTTTGGGGACGGAAACCGACACCCCAAACTTTCCGCTAACTCCTCACTTTAGTAGTAAGTACCAACTTTACGATGACGAACTGCTGTGATTCCATCGGGGTCGGAAATACGACCTTCGTCAACGGTACAGTACAACAATGTGTGGTCGCTACATTCCATGCTGGTTCTAACTTCACATTCCATGTATGCTAAAGCGTCAGTCAGAATGGGGCTACCGTTTTTAGCTGTTTGAGTTTTCACTCCTTCAAATCGGTCAACACCGGGAAGTAAACGCTTGAGGAAATGCTTTTTGAGGTCGTGATAGTTCCCTTCTTCCAGCACGTTGAGAACAAATCTGTCACCTATCTGTAGTGAAGATTCAATTCCTCGTTCCTTAGCAATCGCTACGGTAAATCCTAAAGGTTGTAAACTCGCTTGCGCTATCCAAGATGCAACCATTGCACCTTTAATATCACCTTTCTTAGTGGTAACAATATAAAGTCCGTTACTAATCCGACCTAGTGCTTTTTCTAAGTCAGCATCAATTGATTTGAGGTGCTTGATGTTGCGTTCTCGTACCAATAATTGTCCCATTTCGTGACCAGCTTCATCAGCTGCACGAAATACCTCATTGTTAGGTTCTTCCTTGATACGGATGGCTTCAAAGCCTTCTCTTACACCATGTTCGAGGAATTTTCTACGTAAGGTATCGATAGGCTCATCATCTCCACCGTATGACTCATACAGTCCGATGACTTGCTTGTTTTTCACCACTGCAAGTAAAGAACTGATAGCAGCTTGTGCAGCAGTATTGTGAGAAGGAGGCATACCAATAATAATACCTGCTGCTCTACCAGCTAACTCTTGAATTTCCTGGAGGTCGGTGCTAGCTAAATCCAACATTTCCACACCAACACCAGTTTTCTGGATACCGTGACCAATGGACTGAGCTAATCTATCGCTATATCCATATTCAGACACGTAGAACAAACCGATAATTGTTTCAGTCTTAGCCTGTTTTTGGCTCCAACTTTGGTAACACTCTCTGAGAGTATCCAAGTTGTGATAGAGTAATGGCCCGTGACCGTTAGCAATAATCTTGATTTTGCCCAAATCGTTCATTCTCTTCATTGCATTCAACAAAGAGCGAGCATTTGGTCCCATCAAACAATCATAGTAGAACTTGAAATCAGGTTCGATTGCTTCTAAATTGACATCAAAGGTATCATCACTACAATAGTGCATACCAAAAGCGTCACAGGTGAACAGAGTTTGAGTCTTCTTGTCAAAACTAAAGATAGTATCTGGCCAGTGTAAATTAGGAGCGCTAACGAATTCAATTTCGTGTCCGTCACCTAAATCTACTTTGTCACCGGTCTTAACAATTCGCTTAGAAAACGGGTCGTGTACTAAGTTTTCCAAAAACTGTAGCGCTACCTTAGAAGCGATAACAGTAGCTCTAGGAGCAATTTGTAAAACATCTTCCACTAAACCACTGTGGTCGGGTTCGGTGTGGTTAACAATTATGTAATCAATCTCCTTGGGGTTAACCAAGCTTTTGAGAGTTTCTAAATATTGTCCTCTGAACTTAGTGTGAGACGTATCGATTAAAGCAGTACGCTCACCCCGAATCAGATAAGAATTGTAAGTCGTACCGTTTTGCAATCCAAACTCAATATCGAAACGGTCTCTATCCCAGTCGAGACTACGAATCGCGGTTGTGTTTGGAGCAATTTCAACAGTTTGTATAGTAAGACGTTTTTGTGCGTTCTCGTTGACCGCTACCATATAAAATAATCCGTTATACGTTTTAGTTTACTTTTCTGTCTTTATTTTTCTCATAAAAACTTTTGTAAATTTGTCTAAAACTTTATATTACCCAAACTTTTTTTTGTAGCAGATGTTGCTGTTTTTCAGCATTACCAAACCGCTGAAAGACGACAAAATTATTAGTTTTTGATTTATCTTTTATTTACTTGTTTATTTATTTTTGTCAAAACGGATTATATCAGGAAAATTAATTTTTGAAAAATAAAAGGTATTGTGAAAGCCGTAATGATGATGTGGTGATTTACAATAATTGGAAATAGATAATAGTCTTTGTAGGCTGTGTGACACTTTGAATAACTTTGAAAGTAACAGATAATAAAAATTTTAGTGTCACGCACCAATAGCGTATCGAGATAATCGTATAACTGCTGTTTAATTGATATTTATTCAATACAAATATCGTAAAATTCTAAATCTTGACTGTGACCAATAATTCGACATTTAAGTTTTGATAATTCATCAACCATTCTGCTACGTAATCCATTATGAGAAACATTGAGAGTATGTAAACGATTAAGTATAGAAGATTCGCTTAAATCAATGTTTTCTATATCAATCAATCCAGAACGCGATAAATTTAGTATTCTTAAGCTTTCCTTCAAT
>JBCBHT010000283.1:0-9285 GCA_038525335.1 Cyanobacteria bacterium J06621_15
ATAAGTGGGGATGGTAAACGGCTTATTTCTGCTTCTGGTGACCAAACTCTAAAGCTATGGGATTTAGAAACTGGGTCAGAAATACGTACTTTTACCGGTCATAGTGATTGGGTTAGAGCAGTAGCAATGACTCGAGATGGTAAACTAGCGATTTCTGGTTCTGGTGACCAAACTCTGAAGCTATGGAATTTAGAAACTGGCTCAGAAATATGTACCTTTATTGGTCATAGTAGCCGGGTTAATGCAGTAGCAATAAGTGGGGATGGCAAATGTGTTATTTCTGGTTCTTTGGATCAAACTCTGAAGCTATGGGATGTAGAAAATGGCTCAGAAATACGTACCTTTGTCGGTCATGGTGAATCGATTAGAGCAGTAGTAATGAGTGGGGATGGCAAATGGGTTATTTCCGCTTCTCGTGACCAAACTCTGAAACTATGGAATTTAGAAACTGGGGAGATAATTGCTACTTTTAATGGAGACGTTAGTATACATTCTTGTGCTTTTACACCAGATAGCTTAACAATTGTGGCAGGCGATAGATTAGGAAGACTGCATTTTCTCCGTTTAGAGGGAATGATTGATAACCTTTAATAACTATGAATTCCCAACCCTTACCAATCAAAATTAACAACATCATAATTCCACCAGAATTTGCCCAAATCCTCCAGCAAAAAACCCTTAACTCTATCGCTAGAAAATTCGTCTTCACCGCAATCAACAACTTCCTCAACCGCTGCGACAGGGGTTATTTTACAATTGTCGGCTCACCAGGTAGCGGTAAAAGTACTATTCTCGCTAGATATATAACCGAAAATCCCGAAACTTTTTACTATAGCGCTATAGTTTCTGGGAAAAACCGTGCTGAAGAATTTCTGAAATCTACCAGCGCTCAAGTAGAAGCTGTCGATGGAACTTCTCTACAAATCATTCTCCAACAAATTAGCGACCAATTACAACCAAACCAAAAATTTATTATTGTTATCGATAGTTTAGATGCAATAGATTACTCCATCCAAGCCGTTGGTTCAAATTTGTTTTATCTTCCTAGATATCTACCCAAAGGAATATATTTTCTTCTTGCTCGTCGTCCTTTTGTAAAAGAAAAATCTGGTTTATTAATTGAAGCTCCCAGCCAATATTTCAATTTAAAAGATTATCCAAAAGAAAATCGTCAAGATATAAAAACTTATATTCAACAATATCTCAAAGAATTTTTACCTTCACCTTCTGTAATTCAAGAAAGATTTGGAATTAATCAAGAAGAATTCATCCAGCAGCTATCTGACAGAAGCGAAAATAATTTTATGTATGTCAGCCAAATTTTAACTGCTATCAAAAATGATTTTTATTTAGAAAATTCATCTTTAACAGATATTTTTAATTCAAATACTTTTCCTGATGCTTTAGAAACATACTACCAGCAGCATTTACAAAAGATGTTTCCAGCAGAACAAGGAGAAGATTTTAATTCTAATGCTCAAGCTGTTTTAAATATTTTAGTCAAGAATTTATCACCTGTATCGGTAGAAGAAATTTCTGAAATAATTGATGTTGATGAATATGATGTTGAGGAAATATTAGAAGATTGGATTGAGTTTTTAAATATTAATCAAATTGAAGGAGAAAATTGCTATAGCCTTTATCACCAAAGCTTTCGTGAATGGCTGATTAGAACTAACATGTAAAATTTAGGTGCTTCAAAATAGTGTAGAAATGCATCCTAAAAATTAGATAATAAAGAAAATATAATATTTAAGAAAATCTTATTTACCCAAAATCTCATCCAAACTAATACTTACATCACTAAAAGCTTGAATAATTAAACTCTCACCCCTGCTAAACTTCTCTACTGTCTGATATTTACTATTAACAGGTTCTCGATAAACCTCTAAACATTCTTCATTAATATCAACCAACCAAACCTCTAATACACTTTCCTCAGCATAAAGAGGTATTTTGACTTCTCGGTCGTATTTAATAGTACTATCAGCAACTTCTATAACGAGAAAAATATCTTTTGGCTGAGGATGTGCTGATGAGTAAAAATCCTCACGAGGTTTCAATAAAACTACATCGGGTTGTGGTTCAGAAGTATCATCTAGTCCTACTGGGTTTTGGACGCTAATAATTACTTTATCACCCAATTTCCTATGTAAAACCTTATCTAAACGTCTAACGCAAGAAGCATGTTTAGTTCCTATAGCAGCCATTTCAATTATTTCACCCCGAATCAATTCCACCCTGTCATCTTCATTAAGAATGCCAGATTCTGCCATTTTGTGGAATTGTTCGACAGTAAATTTCCGTCTGAGCAATTGTACGGTCATTTCGATTTTGGATTAATTACTATTTACCAGTTACTTACTGGTTCCCAGTCTCTGGCTGGGAACCCACAACCGGAGGCTCTGCCTCCAGTATAAATGGAAGACAGAGCCTTAGAGAAATACATTACAAGGCAGAGCCTTGTAACGAGAATAAACTGTTAACTGTTCACTATTCTCTGTAAAAATGGAGCTAAGCGGACTCGAACCGCTGACTTCCTCAATGCCATTGAGACACTCTACCAACTGAGTTATAGCCCCGCGAAATGCATCTTTCATGATGCCTCAATTCTTAACTATTTGTCAATATACAAATTAATATAAATTTTGCAAAACCTTAATAATTACTAAATTTAATATTTGCCCTAAATTTACCCAAAAATGTACCAAGAAAAAAATTATGATGAAGCTTGTAGTAAGTAGCTCATACAGTGCCCCATCAGGAAGTAAACTACCATCATAGCGGCGGCTGCTAGAGCAACCAACATACCAGCCAACATCAACGAAAATTCTTTGTCTTCAACTGCCCTTTCCATTAGGTGTAAAGACCAGGCTACTAACGCTACATCAAAAACTAAAATAGGAATCAACATATTTCTTAAGTAATATTAATTTATATTAATTTATATTAACATTCTTTCTAAGAACTGTGTCGAACTAATTTAGATATTGAAAAAGCTGATTATATCCCTTTTCAAAGCTAATTTCGGACGGGTATTTTTCGCTCATTTAAGTAGTTCTTGATTTGCGATACACTAAGCTGTCCGTAGTGCAAAAGCGATGCTAATAGTGCTGCTTCTGCTTGACCCTCGGTAACAGCGGAATATATGTGTTCGCAATTTCCAGCACCACCAGATGCGATAACTGGTATACCTACTCTGTCTGCGATTGATTTGGTTAATTCAATGTCATAACCTGCTTGAGTACCATCAGCATCCATACTTGTCACTAATAGTTCTCCAGCACCCCGTTGTTCAACTTCTTTTGCCCAATTAAGGGCATCTAAACCAGCATTCTCCCGTCCACCACGAACATAAACGTCCCAACCTGAACTTTCTGTATTTGACCTTCGCTTGGCATCAATAGCGACAACAATACATTGATTACCAAAGCGCTCGCTAGCTCGATTAATAAAGTCTGGATTTCGTACCGCTGTTGAGTTAATACTAACCTTATCTGCTCCCGCACGTAACAAATCTTTAACATTTTCTAAGGTTTGGATTCCACCACCTACAGTTAATGGAATAAATACCTGTTCTGCGGTTCGGTAAACTACGTCGATAATAGTCCCTCGGTCTTCATGAGTAGCTGTAATATCGAGAAACACAATCTCATCTGCACCAGCTTCGTCATAAACCTTTGCTAACTCTACTGGGTCACCAGCATCTTTAAGGTCAACAAAGTTAACTCCTTTTACAACTCGTCCCGCCTTGACATCTAAGCACGGTAAGATTCTCTTAGCTAGCATAATTTTATGAAAGCACTCCCATCGAATTTACCCAGAATATAAATTTTAAAGCTGACTTGCTTACTCGACAAAAAAAAATTTGGCATCCGTGTTTTCTCGCATTTCTAATTTCGGCGATGAATTCCTAACATTGCCCAGGTTTAAAAATAGCAAAACATTATCTATGAGCGGACTATGGCGATTATCTCCTCTAAAAAACAGCCCCAGCCTCAAGAACCAGACAAGGAAAAGAGTCATCTAAAAAAAGCTGCGAAAAAACCAAGTGATGAAAAACTTTTGCAACCCCAAGCAGCTAAAGATGATATTGACAATAGTGAAGTTGGTATTCGTCCACAGCAATTTGCCGATTATATTGGGCAAAAAGATTTAAAAGATGTACTTGATATTGCAATACAAGCGGCTAAATCCAGAGGTGAGGTACTAGACCACTTGCTGCTTTACGGACCTCCTGGATTGGGTAAAACTACAATGGCAATGATTTTAGCATCAGAAATGGGAGTAAACTACAAAATTACCAGCGCTCCCGCATTGGAACGTCCTAGAGACATTATGGGATTGCTTGTCAATCTTAAACCTGGGGATATTATCTTTATTGACGAAATTCATCGTCTTTCCCGGATGACGGAAGAAATATTATATCCAGCGATGGAAGATTATCGTTTAGATATTACTGTAGGTAAAGGTTCTAGCGCTCGTACCCGCAGCATACCTTTAGCAAAATTTACTCTAGTCGGAGCAACAACTCGCGTCGGAGCGTTAAGTTCTCCTTTAAGAGACCGTTTTGGTTTAATTCAAAAACTGAGATTCTATGAAGTAGAAGAACTCAGTCAAATTGTCCTGAGAACCGCACAAGTGCTTAAAACCGATGTGACTAAAGATGGTGCTTTAGAAATCGCACGTAGGGCACGAGGAACGCCGCGTATTGCCAATAGATTACTCAAGCGCGTCCGCGATTATGCTGAGGTAAAATCATCCGGCAAGATAAATGAAGTTGTAGCAGCAGAAGCACTCCAACTTTTCCAGGTAGACCCCTGTGGTTTAGATTGGACTGATAGAACAATGTTAAGCGTGATAGTAGAGCAATTTAGTGGGGGTCCAGTAGGATTAGATACAATTGCCGCCGCAACAGGTGAAGACACACAAACGATTGAAGAAGTATACGAACCGTATTTAATGCAAATTGGTTACTTACAGCGGACTCCTCGTGGTAGGGTAGCAACACCAGCAGCTTATAAGCATTTGGGTTTTAAGCCGCCGAATGAGCAGCTATCTTTGCTTTCTTAAAGTACAAATGTCTTAGAGTTAGGAGTTAGGAGTTAGGAGTTAGGAGTTGTAAGTTGATAGCTCTTAACTCATAATTTTTGTTTAATTACTATTTAATAATTACTGTTTGATAATTACTATTCGTTGTAAAGTAAGACTTTTTATTATTAGATTTTGGAACCAATTACCAATTACCAATTACCAATTACCAATTACCAATTACCAATTATGATAAAACTAATCGGTTTTTTGCTGAGTTTACTTTTGTTATTTGGCTGGGTTGAACCTGTTTTTGCTTTGGATACTCAAACTATTAATTTGACGAAAGAAGAATTAAAACAACAAGACCAATTAGCAAATCGAGCTTTCGCTGCTACCAATAAAGGTAATTTTGCTTTAGCTGAAGAATATTGGACGAAAATTATCGAAAAGTTCCCCGAAAATGCAGCAGTTTGGAGCAATCGAGGAAATTCTAGGGTTAGTCAAAATAAGTTAGAAGCAGCGCTAGCTGATTTCAACAAATCTATAGAACTTGCTCCTAATGTCACAGACCCTTATCTAAATAGAGGAGCTGCTTTAGAAGGTTTGGGAAAATGGGATGAAGCCATAGCTGATTACAATCATGTTTTAGAGTTAGACCCGAATGATGCAATGGCATATAATAATCGGGGAAATGCTGAAGCTGGTTTGAAAAAATGGGATGAAGCGATATCAGACTATAAAAAATCGGCGGAAATTGCTCCCAATTTCGCGTTTGCTCGTGCTAATTATGTTCTAGCGCTTTACGAGATTGGTGAGGAAGATAAAGCTATAAGAGAAATGAAGAATATTATCCGTAAGTATCCTCAGTTTCCTGATGTTAGAGCATCTCTTACCGCTGCACTTTGGGTCAAAGGAGAAAAAGGTGAAGCTGAGAGTAATTGGGTCGCTGCTTATGGATTAGACCAGCGCTATAAAGATATTGATTGGGTACAAAATGTACGACGATGGCCCGATAGAATGGTAGCTGCTTTAGATAAGTTTTTAAAATTGCAGTAATTGTACTTGTTGATATTTTTATGTGTTGAGAAACCCGGTTTTCAGGAAAAATCGGGTTTTTCATTTTTACAAATGATTGAAACAGGTATATTTTTTATATCAAATCTATAATTATATGGTTTCAAGGGTGCGGCAGTTATTATGTAAAAAGCTGTATGTACAATCATAATGCTAATAGTTCAATGATAGCAATATAATATTTTTTTTCATGCTATGAAGCAGAATTGAGACCCTGTAATAGTGAATTATTCCTGTATTGATAAATAGTTATTCTATATATCAGCGGCTCAATGTCAGAAGATAAATATGCTTCTAAACCTGAAACTAATAAAGGGTTTAGCGTTTTTAAAACTTTTCAAAAAGATGCTGCAAAAATCAATTTTTTATCTAAGGATGATACGACTATTTCCAGCGAACCTATTATCAGTATGTCGTCTTTAGGTGATTTAGGAAGATTTGGAAATCAATTATTACAATATGCTTTTTTAAGGGTCTGTGCGAAAAAAACAAATTCTAGAATGGAATGTTCACCTTGGATAGGACAAAGTTTGTTTGGGCTGGAAGATGCACAAATTTCTAGACGTTTACCTTTAGCTGTGGAAAAATCATATTATGGTCCGAATCTTTTTGATTATATTCCCGAGTTTATTCCTTACATAGAAAAATTATCGCATCAAAACAGCTTTCGGATTCACGGAGAAGAATTCATTGAAAGTGGTTTAACTAATGTCGATTTGTGGGGTTATTTTCAAGTTCACACACATTATTTCCAACCATATAAAGAAGAAATTCGTTCTTGGTTTCAACCTGTCAGTGATTTAAAATCATCATTGTTAGATGGATTAGAAATTCTTCGTTCTCAAGGTAAAACCATAGTTGGTGTTCATATCCGACGGGGTGATTTTTTTTCGGTTCCAATGGCTGGATTTACTTTGGTAGTTCCTTCAAAATGGTGGTGTAATTGGCTCGAAAGTATCTGGGATGAGTTAGAAAATCCAGTTCTGTTTCTCTGTAGCGATGATTTAGATAATGTAATTGATGATTTTAAAAAGTTTTCACCAATTACCTATAGAGATTTAGATATTCAGCTACCGGAAAGGTTTCAAGATTTAGATATTGGATTTTACACTGATTTTTTCTTGTTGAGCAATTGTGATGTAGTTGGTATTAGCAATAGTATATTTAGTTTTACAGCTTGTATGTTAAATGAACGAGGTACAAAATTTGTTCGTCCTACCTGGAATTTCTCTCAAAAATTTGAAGAATTTGACCCTTGGAACAGTGTACCTTTGTTGCATATAGGTGACCCAATCCAACCCAAATCTTTTAAAAGTTATGGTGATGCTGTTCATACAACTCGTATCACTCAAGGGATATGGGGAATGCTCAAATTCATCTTTATTTACTACCCCAAGAATTCTTTAAAAACTTGGATGATTCGAGCTTATCTAGGATATCAAATTCAAGGATTTTTGGGTGTTTGTAAAAGTCTGCTATAGGATTACTATTTGATTTTTGTTAGCGGAGCGTGTCCGAAGGACATAACATACGTAGGGTGTGTTGTCGCGTTAGCGGAGCGTGACGTTAGTCATAGCGCAACGCACCATTATATATAGGTTTCGGTGCGTTAGACTAGCGTCGTAACGCACCCTACAAATACCTAATTTTTCATGTCCTATCGGACACGCTGCGCTAACAATATTCAAATCGGATTCCTATATATACATTAGGTTGGCGTAAAATTTGGTAAAAAAATAGATAATTAGAGTGGTCTATCCCATAATTTTTGATAGGTGACAAATAAATTATTGTTTTTGATTACAAACATCAATAATCAGGGAAATCATATCATCTGCCATATTTTCTACGGTTTCATAACTAATTGAAGGTTGAGAAAACATAAAATTCAACAGCATTTGTTCTCGAAAGGTAGAAACAGCAGCAGCAAAAACACCTCCAAATGCTGCTTGTGATGGAACAAAGCTAATTTCTTCTAATTCAAGCTGACCGTAATTATGGGGAATATTAATCCGACCGATGTTAGTTAAAGCAGCGCTAACAGTTGGTTGATGAGGATTTTTGAGAAAATATTTCATAATGCTTTTAAACACAAATAAATGTTTAAAAGCTTCCCCATTTGCTAATCCTTTTTCTAATTTTAATTTGATATCTCTTGCTAAATCCCAAAAATTATCCTTTACTTGGACTTTATGAAAAGAAAGAATAGTAGAAGTTACTGCACCTAAATTTTCACTGCTTATTTGCGGTTGTAGTCTGGAACGTAAGTTTACAGATGAGCGAAAGCTGAAATAATTGTTTTTTCTTTGATTATTATTCTTTCTTGCAACTGCAAACAATATTGCAGCACCTAAAGCAGCTTGAACTGTAGTTTTTTGTTGTCTACAAATTTCTAAAAAACGTATAGTAAATTCTGAACCAAGCTTTTTATGTACCATACCACAGCTACGAGATTCTAAAGCCACGCTTCGTTCAAAACCTACAGTTATAGGTTTATATCGTAGTAATTGTAATTTTAACCGCAGCAAATACAATATATTGCTGATTTGTCCAGTTAAACTTTTAATAGGTTGCGGTATTAACTTATAAATAGAAGGCAATTGAGTTAGTTTATTAACAGTATCTTGCACTTTTCCTTCACTAATTTTTTGATAGTTAGTTAATATTTCAGAATGCAATTGAATACATGATGAAGCATCTGCTATAGCGTGGTGTATGGTTGTAATCAGATAACAAATATTTTCTTCTCCCTCAATTCTGATAAGTAGAATCCGCAGCAAATACTCATCACTATTGATTTTTTGATTTAATTCTTCGATAACAACTTCTTCCCACTCTTTTATATGCTGCTTATTTTTAACAGATAACGTTATTTTATCTGCTCCTGCTGCAAACCAAAAACTATTTGATTTAGCTATTATCCGAGCGTTAAGCAAAGGATGGCGACTTTGAATAATGTCAAGCGCTTGCCTAAGCAATTCTTCATTAATAAATCCTTTAATACGGCTAATAGTTACTATATTCAATGAAGCCGCAAGATGATTCAAAATTTCCATTGCTTGCTCATGAGCAGCAAGTTCTCTACTTTCTAGCATTACAAAAACTCCTAGTACCGCTTCGCGGAAGTAAGAAGTAAGAAGTAAGAAGTAAGAAGTAAGAAGTAAGAAGTTTGATTTT
>JBCBHT010000284.1:0-9143 GCA_038525335.1 Cyanobacteria bacterium J06621_15
TTCAACCGCAAAACTTCCACCGTCTCCCACTATATCCGTTTCAAAATGCCCAAGAAAACCGGGGGAGAAAGATTTATATCTGCACCGATGCCAAATCTAAAGCAGGCTCAGAATTGGATTTTAACCAATATTCTTGATAAACTCAATGCTCACGAAGCCGCTCACGGTTTTTGTCGGCAGCGGTCTATAATTACAAATGCGACTCCCCACGTTGATAAGGATGTGGTGATTAATTTTGATTTAAAAGACTTTTTTCCTTCAATTTCCTATAAACGAGTGAAAGGACTGTTTCATTCCTTTGGTTATTCGGAAACCGCTGCAACCATCTTCGCTTTATTATGTACCTCAGCCGATGTCGATAAATTGCAGCTTGATGCTAGAACTTATTATGTAGCGGTAGGAGACAGATATCTTCCCCAAGGTTCCCCAGCAAGTCCAGCGATTAGTAATTTACTTTGTCGTCGATTAGACAAAAGATTGACAGGAATGGCAGAGAAATTAGGTTTTACATATACTCGTTACGCTGATGATTTAACCTTTTCCGCATCCGGTGAAAGTCTGCGACATATATGTAATATCCTCAGACGTACAGATTCAATAATTACTCATGAAGGATTGAGAATTAATCACGATAAAACCAGAATTTTAAGAAATACCCAACAACAAGAAGTAACCGGGATAGTTGTTAACGAAAAGCTCAGCGTTTGTAGAAAGACATTGAGAAAATTTAGAGCTACTTTATATCAAATTGAAAAATCAGGTTTAGAAGGTAAAAAATGGGGTAATTCAACTAATTTAATCGCAGCAATTACCGGATATGCAAATTTTGTCGCGATGGTAAATCCAGAAAAAGGAAGAGAATTTCAACAGCAGGTAAAGCGGATTAAGATTAAATATGGGTAATTGGTAATTGGTTTTTAAAAAAAGTAGTGGGAGCATCTTGCTCCCTAATACATTCAAATCGATTAATAACTGTTAGCTGTTCACTGTTAACTGATAACTGATAACTGGTAACTGTTAGCTGCTAACAACTAACAATTAACCACTAACAATTAAAAAACATTAAAACTAGGGTCATTAGTTGGTAAATATTCACCTTCAGCAATGGTACCGTCCATCATCCAAATAGCGGTTCCACCGGTGCTGCTATTTCTCCAAAAAACATCAGTTTTACCATTTCCGGTGAAGTCTCCTAAACTTGGTTCCCAAGCTAATTCATTGGAAGGTAAAAAAGCCTTAGTTAATATATTCCCCCCATTCATTAACCAAGCTGTATTTTCACCGGTTTCGGTATTGTGCCAAAATATATCACTTTTACCGTCAGCGTTGAAATCCCCAACATTAGCAGACCAAGAGGAACTTAACTGGTCTAAAGTCTCCTCATTAAAAATCAAATCGTTGAACAGAGTCCCATTCATCTCCCAAACTTCATTCTCCCCACTAGCTTGATTACTCCAGAGAATATCGGTTCGAGAATCACCGTTAAAGTCACCAAAAGTCGGATTCCAGTTAACATCTATTCCTTGGACAGCGAAACCATTTGCATTGGTACCATCCATCAACCAAGCAGCGTTTTCACCTGTGACAGTATTACGCCAGAATACATCAGTTTTACCATCATTATTAAAATCGGTAATGCTGTAATCATAGATTAATTCGGTAGTGGGTAAAAAAGCAGCAGTAGTGACATTTTTACCATCCATTATCCAAGCAGCATTTTCACCGGTTTCGGTATTGCGCCAAAGTATATCACTTTTACGGTCGCCGTTAAATTCAGCAATACTAAAAGTCCAATTAGAATCAATTTTTTGAATTGTTTCTTCGGAGTTTATATTAGTACCATCCATTTGCCAAATAACGTTTTCTCCAGAAGCTTGATTCCTCCAGAAAATATCGGTTTTGTTATCAGCATTAAAATCAGCAAAACCGACATCCCAAGATGCATCAACACCTTGAAGAGTTTCAGCATTTGGATTAATCCCATCCATCAACCAAATAGCAGTTTCACCTGTTTGAGAATTGCGCCAAAATTTATCAATCTTACCATCACCGTTGAAATCAATGTCAACTTCTGCACCGCTATATACTCCATCAGTATTAGAGCTTTGGTATAGAGTAACGAATTCGGAATCGTTTGATAGCGATTCCGAAGAACCCTGTAAATTTAAACCGCTATCGAAAGAATTCTTGTCGTCAAAAGTATTGTTTGAAATGGAAGTGTATCTTGTATCTAATACGTTTTCAGATACACCATATAGTTTTTCAGTTGAAAACATAGTGTTTATTTATCACTAATATTTATCAGTTTTAACTGATTATTTCAATTTTTTTTGTTATAGAATAACATCTGTTTTATTTTTATCTGTTGTTTATGATGAACTTTTTTTGTATCAATTTATTTTGGTAATTAGTAATTGGTAATTGGGAATTGCGAATTGGATTGACACTTGGAATATCCTTGAACGTAAAGATAAACTTTGAAATTAGTGTCACCGGGTAAATATTATTGGTCTGTTAGCGCAGCGTGTCCGGTAGGACATAGCCCCCGGTATAGACCGTGGATGTCATTTTAAGCTTTGTTGAAGCCCCTAAATTTATTTATGGGGCAATAATTACGTAGCGAAGCGTGGCACGAAGTGAAATATTACGAATTACTAATTACGAATTATATTCACGCACCAACACGCATCAATACAATTGTTTACAATAAAGTAAATATTATAAAAAACCCGATTTATAAAAAACCGGGTTGATAAATACTAATAATTTAATTGTTTTATTCTTGAGATAATGGGTTATCGAAAATTAATTGAAAAAAGCAAAAATTTTCAACTAATTATAGATAATTTGATTTTTTCGATTACCAATTACCCATTACCAATTACCCTTCGGGTATCTCCCTTCGGGAGACGCTTCGCTAACAACACTTGCTACAACGGTCGTGTTCCTCCGCAACGCAGTGTTTCACCAATTAACTATTAGTAAAACTCCATTCACTAGGAAGAGTAGGTAATTCTTCTTGGACGACATCAGTACCATCTACACGCAAGTATTGATTTTCTCCAGTTTGAGTATTGCGTCCAAACACATCTGTATCACCATCACCATCGTAATCACCAAGAGTTACATCCCATTCAGCAGGAACTGGGTCAATATTAATAGGAGTAGCGTTAGCACCATCCATTATCCAAACGACATTTTCTCCAGTAGTAGTACTGCGCCATAAGATGTCCATCTTACCATCAGCGTTGAAATCGCCGATATTGGATTCATAACCAGCACCTAAAGTTGGTAAATCAGCAGGAGTAGCATTAGAACCATTCATCAACCAAACCTTAGTTTCACCAGTACTTGTATTTTCCCAAAGGATATCAGTGGTAAAGTTACCGTCGAAATCACCTTCTTCAAGCTTCCAACCAGCACCAAATGTTTCTAGTTGAGTAGCATCTGCATTCAATCCATTCATAAACCAAATGGCATTTTCACCTGTCTGCTCGTTATGCCAAAATATATCGGTATTAAAGTTAGGATTAAATTCGCCAACGGTAGGAGTCCAGGATGCATCCAACTGAGGTAGGAAATCAGCACTAGAAACGCTGACACCATCCATCAACCAGCCAGCATTTTCACCTGTTGCAGTATTGTTCCATAATAAATCGGTTTTACCATCACCGTTAAAATCACCAATACTTTGATTCCATTCGGTACCAAGAGTATCTAAAGCACCTTCAGCTGCGATAGTAGTACCATCCATCAACCAGAGAAGGTTTTCTCCGGTGCTACCATTTCTCCAAAATATATCGGTTTTAGCATCACCATTAAAATCACCAATGGTGTAATCCCACTCGGTACCTAAAGTATTGATAGCAGCACCGGTAGGATTAGCACCATCCATCAACCAAATAGCATTTTCACCGGTAGCAGTATTACGCCAAAATTTATCATGGGTACCATCTCCATTAAAGTCAGCAAAAACAGCCGGACTGCTAATATAAGGGCTGGGATTAGGATTATCTTGAGCGCTAATATCAGTAGCTATAACTTCATTATTTAATGATTGTGAAGAACCACTTAAATTTAAAGTATTTAAATCAGTTTTTGGAGCGAAACTATTATCTTGGATTGTCGCAGATTGTAATGCACTATTACTCTTTAAGGGATTTGTAGATTCCAACATTGTATTTATAAATTACCAGCTTTCATATAACTTTTATCTTTGTTTTTATAAAGATTCTGTTAAATCAGAACATCTCGCAAATTTATAAAATGTTGAAAAAATATACTTTTATATGTAAAATCGCTCTAATTATTTTTTCAAAAATTACAAGGGTATTTAGTCATATTTAATTAGGGAATAGGGAACAGGGAACAGGGAACAGGGAGTAGGGAGTAATGAGTAATGATTAATGAGTTAGGAGTTAGGAGTTAGGAGTTATCAATTACCAATTACCCATTACCCATTACCCATTACCCATTACCTTTTCCACTTAACAAAAGGTATTTCCACTAGGTAGTAAGTAACAGTTGATAATAAAGCTGATAAAATCAATGTTGCTGTTAATCTGATATAAAATGCTTCTATAGGAATTGATGCATTAAAAGTTTCGTAAGTTCTGGTAATAATTGGCATATGCCATATATAAATACCGTAGGATAAATTACCAATTATTTCTAATATCCGATAAGGATTTTTTAAAATAGTGCTAAATGATAGTTTTTCATTTTTGGTAAATTCGTGATAAACGTCTTTTTCAAAAGCAAATATAAAAAAGCAGGTAGTTATTGCTGTAAGCGGTTGTAATATCAATATTGTTGTTAATGTTCTCCAGCCACCGCTACGATTTGGTAAATTCCATAATTCTTGATGATACAAATGATGTGCTGTAAATAAATACAATAAAATCATCAATGTTACAGCAGATATTTTGATAAGTATTGATTTTTCTAAAATTAAAAACAAATTGAATCTTGAATTACTGTAATGAATTGATTTTCTTAAAGTAGTTGATAATTTACAGTTTTGAATTAATGGATTAATCAAAAATCCGCAGATAAATAAATCTAAATTGGTAATTAAGGGAGTGTACCAATATTTAAATGCATATCCCATATCTTGAGTAATTTCTTGATGAAAGCTTATCCACAGCAAACTTCTGAATATTAAACTCAGAATAATTACTAATAAACCAACAATAAATACTTTTTTCTGATTATTCAAATTTAAACGATTTTGAATCAAACTATAAACGAAAGGAATAATTAAATAAAACTGTACTTCTGTGGATAAAGACCAAAAAACATCGTTGAATTTAACGATATCAAAACTGATATAGGGATGATAAGTAAAGGTACAAATTCGTAATAGATAACCCCAGTTTAAAAATTTAAGAATTTCTGGATAAACGAAAATTGATAAAATTAGTGTCGAAAAATAATATAGGGGTAAAATTCTCAAAGCCCGATTTCGCCAAAACTTTGTAACTCCTGCAATATCTATCGTATAGCGCTTTGTATAGAAAACTTTCCCCATAAGATAACCAGACAAAATGAAAAAAATCCAAACTGCGATCGCACCGTGACTAAATAACAACCAACTCAAGTCAACATCGTCGTAAATAATTGATTTTCGCGGTGGAGCGCAATGAATTACAACTACCATTAAACAAGCAAAACCGCGTAGAGCATGTAAAGCATCTAAGCGATTGTTTTTATGATTATTTGACTGCATTTATATTATTTAGAATTAATTCAAGAGAAAACAATAAGTTACCCCGTTTTTCTACTCCCCTCTCCTTAATAAGGAGAGGGGTTGGGGGTGAGGTTTCAAAGATTAAAAAACGATAAATTACTCCTGCTTTTCTACTCCCTTCTCTTTAATAAAAAGAGAGGTTAGGGGTGAGGTTTCAACGATAAATGCGAATTCAAACAAACCCTGTTTTATAAACTTGAATTTCTATGAAACACTAAGTATTTAACTGATATTTTGATAAAAAGGTTGCCAAATTGGCAATATGCATCGATTTACTTTAATGACTTTCTGATAAAACACTTGTAAAATTTATCTCTAACAAAAATATAGTAATAGAAATTAATTAAAATTCTGGCGTTGTTAATTAAAAAGATGAATAGCCCCCCAACCCCCAATTCTGGGGGAGAAATATCATTTAAATTCCTTTAATACCCTCAAGCTTGGGGGTTACGGGGGCAGGTGATAATGGTAGCTACCCTTAGATAGCAATAATAAAATTCTTATTGGTAATCTAATAGTGAGAAGGGATTAGAAACCCATACATCTATCGTAATATTAATACTAACCTTGGAATAATTTTGTCATCCGTTACTGAAACAGCGAGTAAATGCTATATCGTAATTTTGAAACCCAAGCTCAACTTGATGCTCAGTATAGTCCTCAGAAATCAGGGATTGATTCAGCCGCATATACGGATTGGTATATCACTAATAGTGCTAAAGTACGCTCGGAGCTATCTTGTGAGCTTAATGTTCCTTTCGGTTATACACGAGCAGAACATTTAGATATTTTTCCTGCACCAGAACCACAAGCTCCAATTATGGTATTTATTCATGGTGGTTACTGGATGATGGCTAGCAGTAAAGAATTTAGTTTTGTTGCTAAGGGTATGGTATCAGCAGGAATTACAACTGTTGTTATCAACTATGAGCTATGTCCAAAAGTGACGATTGACGAGATTGTACGTCAAACTCGTGCTGCAATTGCTTGGGTATATCAAAATGCAGAAAGTTTTGGAGCAGACCCTAACCGTATATACGTATCCGGACACTCAGCAGGTGGACATTTAACTGCAATGTCTATGATTACGAAGTGGGAAAGTGATTATGGGCTACCAAATAATCTTATCAAAGCTGGTTGTGCAATTAGTGGTTTATTTGATTTAATGCCATTTCCTTACACTTGGTTACAACCCAAAATTCAACTTACTTGGGGTCAAGTTCTGCGTAATAGTCCAATACGACATATTCCAAGCATAGCTGGGTCGCTGATTGTTACCTATGGTGAAAAGGAAACCTCGGAATTTCACCGTCAGTCCCAAGATTTCCTGAATGCTTGGTTAAATAAGAATTTACAAGGTGAATGCTTCATCCAACCTGGTAAAAATCATTTCACTGCTATCGATGGTTTTCTCGATACCGATAGTTTATTATGCAAAGCAATTTTAACTCACATGGGTACTGTAAAGCTGAGAAACAACTTGAGCTAAACGACTCATAGCAGTATCAATCTCTTGGTTACTTCCCGTCAAACTAATTCGTAAACATTGATTTTTATGCTCCCAATCATCCTTCAACCCAGGGAAAAAGATACTACCAGGGACAACAATCACACCCAATAACTTTAGCTGCTGATAAAAATCCCAATCGCTAATTGGTAAATCCTTTAACCATAACCAAGCAAAAATAGTTCCCTCACCACGATGTAAAAACCAAGGTAATTCAGTTGGCATATATTTATCCAAAGCAGACTCTAAAACGGTAAACTTGTTTTGATAAAAAGGTTTAATCACTCGTTCGGAAATATCTGTCAAAGCTCCAGAATTAATAGCTCTAGCAGCAATAGCTTGACCGTAACGGGAAGCATGAATACAAGCATTAGTCTGAAACGATTCCAATACCTGAATTATTTTCTCATCTCCAACAGCAATTCCAATTCGCTCTCCGGGTAAACCAGCTTTCGACAAACTCATACAGTGAACAATGTTCTTTCCAAATACTGGTGTCATCTCGGTAAAATTTAAGGCTGGATAGGGACAAGCATAGGCAGAATCAACTAAGACTGGAGTCTGATTAATTTCAGCCATAGCAGTAATTTTTCCTACCTCATCGTCGCTCAAAACATTACCGGTAGGATTGCAAGGACGGGAGAAAATCACACAACCAGTATGTTGATTAATCGACAATTTACTAAAATCAGGACGATATTTTAATCGATGATTATCAGCGTCAATATCCAGTATGGGTTTATAAGCTGTAATTGCTTCGGGAACCAAAGAAGCTCCAGCATAACCAGTGTAATCGGGACTGAGGGGTAAAACAATTTGTCTTAATTCCCCACTATTGGTATATCCCCCAAAAGCATTAATCGCGTAAAAAAATAGAGACTGACTACCAGGAGTAATTAAAACATTGCTCTGATTCAAATTCAACTTATAGCGCTGATTAAAATCATTAACGATAGCTTCGACTAAAGGAGTATAACCTTGAGAAGAACCATAGCGACAAACAACCTCACCATACTCTTTACTAGCTAACAACTGTGCATTACAATCACGCCATAATTCTTCCACCTGGGGTAAGATTACAGGATTACCCACACTTAAGTTAATAAAATCTCTTCCATTACCTGCACGTAAAGTTTCAACAACATCATTCATAATAGCTTTAACACCAGTCAAACTAGACATTTGAGTACCAGTTTGAGATAGAATCGGACTCATAATTTTCAACTCCCTACTAATTTTGCACTGCTTTGTATTCCAATCAATTAACTTTCACTCATCACTTCCCAATTCCCGACCTCCACCCAATATTCTTGAATTGACCGAAAACCAAAGTTCGCAAAACACAAAATATAATTGCGATAATCAACAACAAACTACCTGCATAGATATAAGTAAAACTCAAACCAAATCTGAGACTAACTGGTTGACTAATAATTGGTGAGAGAAATTGTCCTAAAAATAAAGCAGTAGAGAGTCCACCAATAGCACGTCCTCTGATTGTTTCTGGTACAACAGCAGATATCCAAACTGTCATATTCGGTATTAAAAGTCCCAGACCCAAACCAGCAATAGCTAAACCAAATAGCACTAAAATATAGCTATTAGCTGAACCAATGATGCAGCAGCCAGTACCGAGTAATCCGAAAATAATCGGTAAAATACTGACAAAATCTAGTTTATTGCGGAGCTTACCGTAAAATAAAGCAGCCGTGACGCAAAATAAGTTACAGCAAGCTACAGCATTACCAATTTGTTGGGGAGTAGCATCAATTAATCCCCGTAAATAAAAGGGAAGCTGGACGGGAATCAAATAAAAAACTATTTGCGTAAAAGTTGTAATTCCAAAAATAATTAATAACAAGCGAATAGGAATTTTTAAATCATTAT
>JBCBHT010000285.1:0-9068 GCA_038525335.1 Cyanobacteria bacterium J06621_15
CCCGTTAGGGGATGGAAACTCTCCTTTCTTCTCCCTTGTCCCAGGATTTGCCGCCTGTGTTTTAATTATTTCTCCCCGTCAGGGGATGGAAACTAGTACTCTTCTAGTAACGTTAATGAAGCTTCAATATCGGTTTTAATTCTTTCTCCCCGTCAGGGGATGGAAACACTTTTGTCAACGCCGCTACGTTGTCGAAACTCATAGAGCTTTAATTCTTTCTCCCCGTTAGGGGATGGAAACTTAACTCTAAATTTTCTGTAACCTATACTTTTAGTAGTTTTAATTCTTTCTCCCCGTCAGGGGATAAAAACGCTTTACAGATTGGTTTAAAGTCCATAAACCTGGCATCTTTTACCATTATCAGTTAGCTTTCATAATCACCTTGGAATAAATTCCCAGGCTCATATACAAAGTACGTTAAAACGCACTAAAAGCCATGCTGAGTATTCTTTAGAAGACTTTATTTATTAGCCTGAGAATTAATTCTAAGGCTGTTGTTGAGAATGGTGCGAGATTTGAGTTAAATCAACTTTTTTTAATTCTCTTCCCCGCAAGGGGATAAAAAAGCGAATATTGCAAGCGAGGGTTTATCAAAAATCAAAGACTTTTGACACCCTAACGCTATACTTACCGTCTCATCTACTCCGTGGGAGTAGTTTCCGAATTATTTTCAGGTTTCACTTCTTCATTATTTTTACTCTTCAACTTGGGTTTTGCTGGAGCAGGTTTGTTTGGGTCGGGTTTCTTAAATTCAGGTTTTTTGAATTCAGGTTTCTTAAACTCCGATTTCCTAAACTCCGATTTCTTGAATTCGGGTTTAGCCTTAGTCTTATCCTTGAATTTAATAAATTTCGGCATTTCCGTGGTCGGAACACCAATTAAACTATCAAAACCAAACAAATCTCTATCGGGTAAAAACTTGGCTTTGATTTTGACAAAATAGGTTTCTCCTTGCTGGTCTTTCTCCACCTTTGGATTGAAGCGGAAAGGAGGAACGGGAGAATCTCTCCACAACAAGGGTACGTGAGATGCTTGAGCGTACTTCTTACGTTTATCTGGCTCTAAGGACTTATAATATTCCAAATCGCTTTCGCTGAAGTTTCTGTGAATGCTGACAACTGGGGTTCTACAAACGGCAATGAATTGCCATTTACCAGCGAGTTTGAATTCAAAATCAGCAAGTTCGGCTACACCTTGATTTGAACCATTATCAAAACCTACCAGCTGAAATCTAACTTGATGTGGTTTATCCCTTCCCGGTAAGTGAAGAATTTTGGGATAAACAATTAATCTTTGGTTATTACCGTTATTTTTGATTTCCAGCTTTAATGCCTGTAATGACCTACGATAGCGTGGGGTGAAAAACAACTGATACCTTTTTGTTGACGTAGAAGTTTTGACAGAGATATAAAGTCTCTCCCTCTCCTCCTCCACCTCCTCAATGACTTCTCCACGTAAAACCCCAATCCCTTGAAAAAAGTTATCCATAACAAGCGCTGTTTAATCAACTTCCGATTCCAAAAGCTTACATCTTAGCTCGAAATGTAAAACTATTCCCAAAGTTTTATTTTATAAATTTAGTTAATTCTGGTCAATATTAAAAATTCTTATTATAGTACGGGATTAAGATAATGATTTTTCAGCTTGTTTACATTTCTTAATATGGGTTTTGTATCTTCTTGCTCTTGTATTTTACACAGCAGGTAATTATGAAACCGGAACATGAGTACTTTGTGGAAATCAGCGAAACTCTTTGTTTTTAGTGCGGTAATTATATTTTCCTTTGTTTGAATTCCGGTAATTGATTGGGTTGAAATTCATAGTCTCTATAAATTCTTAAAGCACTCTCTAAATACCTATCTAACAAAAGTTGATTTTCAGTATCTGGTAATGATAATTCCACAGCCATTTCAACTTCTATTACTCCATCAATCTCGTGTCCATCTTTGAAAGCTTGAATAGACCACCAAATTCGAGCGATTGCAGTTTGAGCATCTTCCCTTTCTGGGGAATACCATAATTTTTTAGCAATTTCACCACATTCTAAGGAAGTTAAAGCATTTTGATTTGATTCTTCCATTGCTTGCTTTAAATATTTCTCCAGCTTAGGAAAGTTGTTCGGTTCGTATTCCAATGTAAACATTTCCACGCATTCCACAGCCCATCTGATAGCTAAACGATAATCATTTTTTTGAAGCTCCAATGCGATTGGATAAGCCCAGCGAAATGAAAAAGGCGCTATATTCTGCTTAATATCATCAATTGTTTCTGAGCTAGCTATAAAGTCATAATCATTTTTAAGCATCATTTTGAAAAGAATTAATATAATCCTCTATCGGAACAGTGACTAATTGCAAAATAATTTATAAAATACAATTAATAAAACAAATTAAATATATTTCTCTATTCAGTATAGAAGCAAAAAATTCAACGTTAACTAAATATTTTTATACCCATGAAGGGCAATTTCAGTATTTTTATTGATTAAAATTCTGGGATTATATAAATCGTCAAAGTTTTAATTAATACTGATTGCATTTTGATTAACTAGATTTTCTTGCTCTTCTTAGGATGAATTATTGCGGATTTATATCTATTATTCTACTGTTCCGATAGCGGAATAGATAGCAAAAATATAAATTGAAAAATAAAAACGTTTTGTAAATGAAATTTTCAAAGTCTGTAGATTATCTTTATCTATCTAAACTTTCACAACAAATTCAACAGCTACCATCTGATGAAGCATCTGCATTATTGTTTGAGGGTAGTACGATTATTTTATTCGCGGGTTATCTCGATATTGCTTCTGAGCTATTCGCAAAATTGCAATACGGTGAATTAGCGATAAGTGAAGGAAGTAGGCTTGCTCCTTTGTTGAACTCAATTATTCCGGGTTTATGAGAAAACTGATTTTCTTTCATTAGTTTTCTTTTTTCCCTTCTTACAAATACAAATAACCATTCCTCAAACTGCATATAGCGTTTCTCAATCTGGTGAAGTACAACTTTCTTTACCTCCCCTCTCCTTAATAAGGAGAGGGGTTGGGGAGCCACTGCGTTGCGGAGGTTCCCTCCGTTGTAGCAAGTGGCGTGGTGAGGTTTTGAGATGTACCTCGATAGACCGGGAAGCGCTATAAGTAATCAAAAATTCACCCATATAGCATTTAGGATATTGGCTTTTACAAAGGATTGTTTATAATCCAAGCCACAATAACCGCTTTTACTATTCGGGAGCAACTGGTATTTTGAATCCAAAGTCACTTGAAATTCTCCAATCTAAATCTAAATTATAAATAAAGAATCTAAATCTAATTATGCAATCAAGTTTTTTAACTACCGTCTTTCTACCCCTAGCATTATTCATCATTATGCTGGGAATGGGATTGGGATTAACGTTGAATGATTTTAAACGAGTTTTTGTTCAACCCAAAGCTGTAATCCTGGGTTTGATAGCACAGTTAATCGTGCTTCCGGTAATAGGTTTTCTTTTAGCAATGATTTTTCCTCTTTCACCGGAGTTAGCTGTGGGAGTGATGATTCTTGCAGCTTGTCCTGGTGGTCCAACTTCTAATCTGGTGACTTATTTGGTAAAGGGAAATGTTGCTTTGTCGATTACTCTTACTGCTATCAGTAGTTTGATTACGGTTTTTACTATTCCGTTGGTGGTAAACCTAGCGATGCAAAATTTTATGGGAGAAACAGCTGCTTTACAGTTACCTTTTCTCAAAACGGTGATTCAAATAGCTGTAATAACCTTTGTTCCGGTGAGTATAGGAATGTTATTACATAATTATGCTCCCAAAGTCGCAGCCAAGATAGAAAAATCAGTTAAATGGCTTTCTTTATTCTTCTTGGGATTGATAATCGCGGGTTTGCTTTTGAAGGAGCGAGACAATGTACTCGGCTTTTTCTTCCAAGTTGGTGGAGTTACTCTAACTTTGAATTTATTAACAATGGCTTTGGGTTACGCGATTGCGATTCTTGGTAAACTCGATTCTCTCAGTGCTAAAGCAATAACTGTTGAAGTCGGAATTCAAAACGGTACATTGGCAATCGCAGTTGCAACTACTCTTCTAAACTCCCCAGATATGGCAATTCCAGCAGCAATTTATTCTTTAATTATGTTTATCACCTGCGGAGCCTTTATCGGAATAGTTAGAAATCGAAAAGCTCAACAAGTGTAGAATTTTAATCTTATTGAAAAAACCGAATATATCTAGAAAGTTACCTCCAACGTTGCATAAATAATCATTACTAGTACAATTACACTGGTAAATTGATTTTTATTTATCGCGTAATGGCGAATGAGATTAGAAAAATCATTCATATTGATATGGATGCTTTTTACGCATCGGTTGAGCAAAGAGATAATCCTGAATATCGAGGAAAACCCTTAGCAGTTGGTGGTTCTCCCAATCAACGTGGTGTTGTGGCAGCGGCTAGTTATGAAGCGAGAAGATTTGGTATTCATTCAGCGATGCCATCGAAAATAGCCGTTTCAAGATGTCCGAATCTCATCATAGTTTATCCCCGCTTCGATATTTACCGAGCAATATCGAGCCTAATTCACGATATTTTCAGATGCTATACCGATACATTTGAGCCAGTCGCATTAGATGAAGCCTACCTAGATGTCACTGAGAACAAGCAAGGATTACCCTACGCTTCAACGGTTGCAAGACACATCCGAGCCAAAATATTCCAAGAAACCAACCTTACCGCATCGGCTGGTGTTTCGATTAATAAATTTTTAGCAAAAATGGCATCTGGTATCAATAAGCCGAACGGGATGACAGTCATATTACCAGAACAAGCTCAGAAATTTGTAGAAGCATTACCCATCGAAAAATTTCACGGTATTGGTAAGGTGACAGCTATAAAAATGAAGGATTTAGGCATCCGGACTGGTGCGGATTTAAAAGAACGGGGACTTGAATTCTTAGTGCGGCAGTTTGGGAAAGCAGGTAATTATTACTATAATATTGCCAGAGCCAGAGATAATCGTGCGGTGGAACCGAACCGAATTCGCAAGTCAATTGGGGCTGAAAACTCTTTTGCTGAAGATTTAAGTGAAAAGGTAAAGATATTAATAGAACTCAAAAAAATTGCTGAGACGCTTTATCAACGAATCGATAAACATCAAGCTTCGGGTAGAACGTTGACTGTAAAAGTCAAGTTTGCCGATTATCAGCAAATAACTCGTTCTAAAACATTTGAGAACTATATCAATAGTTTAGATTTGATTATAGATATTAGCGTGAATTTACTTGAAACTATTGATTTAGAAGGTAGAAGCATTCGGCTGTTGGGAATTTCCTTATCTAATCTAGAAAACGAAAATGAATTACAAGCAGTGCAATTATCATTGTTTTAAACTGAAGCAAGGTTAAAGGTTAAAGGTTAAGTTTTAAATTATGTAGGATGCGTTACGACGCTAGTAATACCGCAGCAAAATCCAAGAAAACGGGTTTATTTAGACTTATTAAAAATGATAAAAAGTGAAATGTAAGGTTAACCGTACTAATGATATTACAGTTAACCGAACTAATTTATTTAATTCCATTATTTGGTCGGTATTCATCATCATAGAAGTGATAAAAACCGAATTTGCGATTGATTTTATTTTTACTACTATAGGAATCAAGAAAACAAATTAAATCACAAACTTAGTAAATAAACATCTAGGAGTAAAAAAGATATGACTATTGCACGTTATAATCCCTGGGCAGAAATGAATACTTTACAGAGTCAATTAGACCGTCTATTTGATGATTTACAAACACCAGCATTTAGAAGTCCAGCCGCAGAATTAACCGAAACAGAGGATACACTATACCTGAGACTGGAACTTCCTGGAATCGAAGAAAAAGACTTAGATATCGAAGTTACCGCAGAAGCAGTTAAAGTAATTGCAGAGCGTAAAACGGAACAGAAAGAAGATACTCGTTCTGAGTTTTACTACGGTAAATATCAACGTGTAATTCCTCTTAAAACAAGAATCAAAAATACCAACGTCACTGCTGAATATAAAGACGGTATTTTGAATCTAACACTACCTAAAAGTGAAGAAGAAAAGAACAAGGTAGTCAAAGTTAGCTTGTAACAGAATTAAAATTTTAAACTTTCTCCTGCGTAATTGTAGTGTTTTGTAATGTGTTTTGCCTAGTTGTTAAATCAACTGGGCTTTTTTATTTGTACGGTTTGAACAATAATAGTTCGTAGCTGCGCTGTCTTTGCCAAAATAATAAAACAATAAATTAATTCGATTTACTATTCCCTATTTCTCAGTCAAACTGCATAATTCAATCCAATCAACTTCTATATATAGATATAGCGAAAAACAACTGAGTTTTATTAATTGATAGCTTGCTACTAGCCAAATTCAATTAATGAAGCAGTCAAATCGCTATCAGTTTAATCCCACACTTTTCTGTATGGTGTTTTATAAGCCTACATCTTACATTGAACTATTGTAGGGATTTGAAATTGAGCAAGTCAACAAAACGCTAACATTGATTGAGGATTGAATTATGCTATTAACTTATCGCGGTTTATCTTACGAACGTAATTACTCTGAGTCTAAAATTTTGAGCAGTAAAGATTATTCTGTCTATCGTGGTGTACGCTATTATTTCTCGGTTCCAGTTATGCGTCGAAAGCAAAAATCACCTCAAAACCTTACTTATCGGGGTGTTTCCTATACTGTTAACTAAATTGTGTAAATAGAAAAATTAGATGAATAATTATCGTGATAAGTTAATAGATAGGAAAGATAAAGCTATGCAAAAGTAAGAAAATTTGGCTATAAAACTCTGCTTAAATAAGAATCAATTTAGTCTTAATAGCAGACGACAATCTAAAACTCTACTGCTAGAAGATAAAAAACAAGTATTAACAAATGTTTCAAAGCATAACGATTGATTGATTTGCAAGCATTTTGTTTTGAATAATACGCTAGCAGATTTAAATTGAATAATTGTAATTAAGGGTAAGTGTCATGGCTAAGAATACTTTTGTCACACTTCAAGAAGGCTCAACTGGAGATGCTGTAGTTAATTTGCAAGAGTGTTTAAAGACTGTTGGTGTTTATTCTTGCAAGAGCAATGGGGTTTTCGATGAAAGAACTAAAGCTGCTGTTATCAAGTTTCAAAAAAATAATGCTATGACTGCTGATGGAATAGTCAGAGGGTCTACTATGTCTGCACTAGTTAGATGTTGGTGGTATTAGTGAGGAATATGGGATAAAGAGTAGAAAGTATTTATTGATGGATTTTGATAATTTGACGTTTAAAACCCGATTTGTAGAAAATCAATCGGGTTTTCAGTCAAAGAAGAGCTATATAAACGCAATCAAGATTTTTTTGTTTTTTTTAACAGTAACCCGCTGGTTATCGCTCCTATACCAATTAAACTACTGGATTCGGGAATAGAAGTATGACCGGAATCACGACGAGTAAATACAATATCACCATCCCCAGCATCACCATTTACACCATCTATCAAATAGCTGAAGTCTGCTGTATAACGATTTCCAAATTCGTCTGTATTATAAGAATTAAAAAAGAATGAATAACCTATATCAAAATAGTCATATTCATCAGATTCAAGTCTATAGTGGAGAGTATCAATTTTACCGTTATTAAAAATTAAAGTAGTTCTGTCAAAATCATCATGAGTCTCGTTGAAATTATTACCTAAAAAATCAAAGGAGAATTTTAAACCACCATCAGAACTAGTAATACTATCAAATCCTTGTTGTTCTATATGATTTTCTGGAAGACTATCGTCATACTGAAGATATCCGTGATACGTATTACCTTTTAATTTTCCTGTTAAATTTTCAATCGTAAAATCATAAGTCACTGTAGCAGCTAATGTTGAACCGCTACTTATAATCCCTAAACCCAAAGAAAAACCGGTAAATACTTTTAAGAAGTTTTGCTGAATTCTCATTTTTTATTCTTACTTATTAACCCTGAATAATCACTATATTATGCGTAAAAACATACAATAAATCGTGATTTTTATAAAATAATAAATAAGAACGATTAACTGTTTTTATAGGTGCAAAGATAAAGTTTTTTCATGAAATCATGTTCTCTTTACATTCAATTTTTATCATCAACGATGTCAGATGCACAAAAATAATATATACAACCTCTTGATTCGATATATATCTTGCCAAACTAAAATTCATTAATTAATGCTATTTCTACTTAAGTAAGTTGATATGTAGCATTAATTAATACCTGCGGACAGAAAACACTTAAAAAACGGTTAGGTTAAATTTTATCTATCAATCACTAACCCGTTGAATACCACATCAATAATTTCATCTACAAAAGTTTCGCTCAAAGGTAAATGCTTTAACAATAATCGATAAAATAAAGGACTATAAAGTGTATCTATAGCAAGTTCTGCATCAATATCATCGCGTAATTCTTCTCGTTCCACCCCACGCTGAAAAATCCGTTTTGCATCTTCCCTTCTTGGTAACAACCAATTCTCCCGAAAAGCTACCATTAAATTATCATCAACCTGTCCGCTACCAATAACAGTAGCTAGAATTTCTCCCCTAGAACTATTCATTAACTTAACAATTTTGTTCATCTGCTCGCGAAAGTCTTCTTCCACAGAACCAGTATCGGGAAACGCAATCTCTGGATTCACCCCCGATAAAAACGCATCCATCGCTAACTGTGCTTTTGTCTTCCAACGTCGGTAAATCGTCGGTTTCCCAACTTCCGCTCTCGCTGCTACTCCCTCTATAGTCAAATCCATAAATCCCACTTCATCAAGCATCTCATAAGCTGCTTTGAGGATTTTTTTATGAGCTTCTTCACATCTTGGTCTTCCTCTTCCTTGTTTGGTAGGGGTTTTGGCTTTTTTTATTTTACCTGTTGACATATTCATTACCTCACTGCTTAATTGATATTAACGAAACGAAACGTAATGATATTATTGTAAAGCAAAAAAGAAATAATGTCATATTAATAAGTAGTTAAACAAAATTAATTACACATTGTCATTGCGAGTGGAACGGAGTGAAACGAAGCATTCACCTGAAAG
>JBCBHT010000286.1:0-9057 GCA_038525335.1 Cyanobacteria bacterium J06621_15
GTGTACCTGAGTACTGGATTGCAGATTATCTAGTAATTGGTAATTGATGATCCACACCCTTTGGCAAAAATTGGTAATTGATAATTGGTAATTGATAATTGGTTTAGTTAGGTTATTTAAAATTTACGAGCAAATTCAAATATCTGATTTGCATTTAATTGAAGTTGTGGAAAAATTTTAGAAATTAAAACATCTTGATTTTGAAATAAATTTCTCTGATATTCATCTTCAATTAAGTCACAGATAGTAATTGTCGGTTGTTTCGGTTTTCCAATATATTCTCTTCCACCAATTCCTAGATAATCTGCAATCCAGTACTCAGGTACACCTAATAATGCATAATCTTCAACTTTCCGAGCATAATCATTTTGCCAATTTGTACTAACTACTTCAACAATTAATTTAATTGAATCTCCCGAAGTAATTACGGGTTCCTGTTTCCATAATGGTTCGTTTACAAGCTGATTTTTATCCAATACAATTAAATCCGGACGAAAAGCTGTTTCGGTTCCCAGTAATTTAATTAAACATCGATGAGGAATAAAAAAATTTGGATTGTATTGGTCTATTTGTACGTTTAATTTTCTTCCGACAAATGCACCTACTTGTTCGTGGAATCCAGTCGGTTCCATTTCAAATAATTCCCCATCAATTAACTCATAACGCTCATTATCACCGTAATTGGTAATAAATTCATCAACAGTAATAAATTTAGAAGCTGTTTGAATCATAGATTGGTAGTTGGTAGTTGGTAGTTGGTAGTTGGTAGTTGGTAGTTGTTATTTGGTAATGGTATTAGATAATTGGTGATTTCTCTTCTATATTTAGATGCTTGAAGAAAAGACGTTTAATAGAAATAAAAAATTAAAACCAATATCAATTTGAGATTATTTGATATTCTACTACCGATTACCGATTACCAATTACCTATTACCCATTACCAAATTCAAACTTGAGCAACTTCACTCGAAACATCTGCGGATTTGGATACAGAATTATTTCTAATTGCTTTAAACATTCCAAATCTACAGAGTCCAGTACCGAATGCTAACCTCATTAATAATATTGTTGGTACTTCCCGTGCTGATTTTATAAAACCACGAATTCCGAAACGCATCCATCCTTGTGGTTTAATAATTCCTTGCCAAATTGTATCGAACCATGATGGAAGTGTTTCTTTTGTCCAGTCTGCTGTTACTACTTCCCCTTCTACAAAACCCGTTGCTTCCAAAAGTTCAGAAAAACCTTCTATACTTGAAAAAGCTGGGTGCGACCATTGGTCTAACAACTGCTGCATTACCGGTTTTTCCCAGACATTCAAGGGAATTTGACGGTCATCTCTTTGATTCCAATCGGCTACAACTAATATTCCACCAGGTTTTAATACTCGCATCAATTCCCTAGCAAATACCGCTTTATCAGGCATGTGGGGACCAGCTTCTATCGACCAGACTACATCAAAACTGGCATCGGGAAAAGAAAGAGCCATCGCATCACCCACAATGAATTTAGCAGTGACCCCTTCCGGTGTTAACTCAGTAGCTCGTTTCACCTGTTGGGGACTGATAGTAACTCCGGTGACATCAAAATTGTATTCAGAAGCTAAAATTCTGCTACTACCACCAATTCCACAACCGACATCTATCAAAGTGGTACCCGAAGGTAACTTATCCAAACCACCCCAACGAACCATTTCATGAACGAAATCGTATTTAGCTGTTAAAAAGTCTTTATTTGTTGGAGGGGAACCATAATGTCCCAAATGGATATGTTCTCCCCAGTAATATTCTAAAATTCCGTCGTCAGTCCATTCATCGTAGGAATTAGCTACCGAATCAGAGGATTGATAGCGACGAGCGGAAATTAGATATAGTACGATGCTGATGATTACAATTGCTAGGATAATTCCTAGGGTAGAGAAGAGGAAATTCATTGAAATGCAGCCTTAATATTTTTTCATAATTTTATCGTATTAAGGAAACGCTGATTTTGTGAATTTGTAGGGTGTGTGACGGTGACGATAAATTATCTAACCATTACTACTACTTTGATTTTACCGTCACGCACCAATTATGTTAGTTAATAGTCCAAGACGGTAAATGCTGGGTTACGACACGATTAATTATTTTCGTTACAAGCCAAATTGTTTTTCCTATTTAACCTAACCTACAATCTTTAGTATTTATCATTTTTTGAACTTCTTCTAAAATTTCCTTACAACCATAATTCGGTTCTGATGAATCTCTTGGTTTCCATTCACAAAAAACACTTAATTCAGATTTATCCTTAATCATATCTTGGACTTTATCTTTAGAAATACCTATTTTTTCTTCAAACATCAATTCAGCAACGTGTTCTAATTCATCATCAATCACGTATAAATTTCGCAATCCTCGATAGTACCAAGTTACTTGCTGACTTTCAGGATTAAGGTATGATTGTTCATCTTCTTTACCAAGTTGTTCGGCTTTTTCAAAAGCTGATTGAGGTGAATCAGCCCGAACAAGAATGATATTAACATGAACAACATTACGCGGTTCTCCCTCGATTTTGCATTCCATTACAAGCTCTGCAATATACCATTTCGCATCTTCAGGAATATATGCCATTATTAATAATAACTGTTTGATTATTTGATGTATTTGTGTTGGGGTAAAACAGGATTGATAAATATTATTGTGATAAGTTTAAATTTTTATATCGTGTCTAACCCAGCCAACTATTTAATTTTATAATCTAAATAATTTAAGTCACGCTTCCTTAGCATTATGTATTCTTTGCTGAAGACGAGCAACTATTTCAGGATTCAACTCATCGTCCATCTCAATCTTTTCTCGCTCACTTAATACCGCTTCAATCTCTACTTCAGATGCTTGTCCTAGCTCTTGCAATAGAGTTTTATAATCTTGATTTTGTTGATTAATTTCTTATGAAAGAAACTGTACGAACAGCATAACTTAGTGTAACCTGACGAGTCAAAGCATAAACAATATATTGATTCAAAGATACACCTTCACCTTCAGCTAAATTAATTAAATATAGCACCAATTGTGGTGCGCCTACAGATAGTGCTGAGCCAAACTGCTGTTGCGCGATCGCCAGAATTAAAATAAACTTAGTTTACTGACTTAGTTTACTTTGTTTGACCTATGGAAAGCGTAAACATTCATTACTGCAAAACAAATCTCTCTCGACTATTGTCTCGTGTAGAGCTTGGAGAAGAAATTGTGATTTCCAACCGAGGTAAACCGATTGCGAAACTAGTTCCGTTTAAAAGTTCATTAGATAGAAGAGCTAGTTTAGGAAAAGATAGAGGAAAGTTTGTAGTACCTGATGATTTTAATGCTCCTTTACCCGAAGATATTTTATCTGCATTTGAAGGTGGTGTAGAGTGAAGCTTTTGCTGGATAGTCAATGTTGGTTGTGGTGGTTCTCTCAACCAGAAAAATTAAACTCCGAAGCAATTGAAAGAATCGCTTTGGAGAGTAACGAAGTATGGTTTTCGGTTGCTAGCGTTTGGGAAATAGGGATTAAAGTTGCGATTGGTAAGTTACCACTTCCTCAACCAACGGAAGATTATATCTCCACTTGTATGACTCAATTGGATGCAAGAATGTTAGAGATAACAGCTTTTCATGCACTTCGGGCAGCTTCGTTGCCTCTACATCATCGAGATCCTTTTGACAGAATGTTGATTTCTCAAGCTGAGATAGAAAATATGACAATTGTAACTGCCGATTCAATGTTTTATCAATATCAGATTTCTATAATTTGGGCTGGTAGTTAAACAATATTTTAATGATTACTATTTTCTAAATCTCTTCTAAAAATTTTTCAATACTCTGTTTCCAAAGCTGTTTATCAACGGTCACGAGTAAATCATGTCCAGAATCTGGGAAAATCACAAGTTGTTTTGAACCCTGTAAGTTTTGATAAATCTCGTTTATTTCTTCTAAAGTTGTCCATTTATCAAGCTTTCCCTGTAATATCAAAGTCGGACATTTAACAGATTTTGCGTAAATAACGGGATTGTGAGTAAAACCATTAAATCCATGTTGAACTCCTCCCCAAAATACCATCAGTTGAGTCATGGGAAATGTGGGAATGTTGATTGCTCTTAATCTTGAACTTACAGCATTTACAAGACGTGCAAAAGGAGCTTCTAAAATAATGGCTTCGGGGTTAATATTTTTATCTTTATCAGCAATTGCTTTGAGAATTGCAGCGCTACCCATTGACACACCGTAAAGTATATAGGGATGTTTTAATTTGGATTTTTCAGCATAATTTATCGTTAAAGCAACATCTTTTGATTCTCTAAAACCTATTGTTGTACTATTACCGCTCGAAGCTCCTAATCCTCGGAAATCTACGAGTAAAGTATCGTAGTTTAAATTATGAAATATTTTCGCTGGTGTTAATAGCTGTTTGGCTTTACTACCATTATTACCAGGAAATAATAGAACTGTTCCGTTTGATTTGTTTTGAGCGGGGATAAACCAAGTATCTAACCATTCGTTTTGATTTATCGAAATTCGTTCGGTTTTGTATTGAAGTCCGATATCGGCAGGATTTTTAGAAATTACTTGTCTATTTGAAGAGTTGAAGTGTGTTAAATAATATGCTCCTGAATAAGAGATAAAATTGAGGGAAATAAAAGCAATTATTATAAATTGATAAATACGTTTTCTAGTTTTTTTATTATTTTGATGGTGTTTCATGACTTCATTATTTTTATATAAATAAATCCATTGATATAGGAATTATTTATTTTAACGCAGAGGAGCGCTAAGGTAATCGCAGAGGAACACAGAGTATTTTTTTCGTGTCTAACCCAACCTACAATAAATTATTAATTATTTGGCATGTTTCTTGTGGTGAAATAATTTCTGTATTTATAAAGGTTCCTAAATCAGCTTTATTTTGAATTATCTCATCATAAGCAATATCAACAGCTTTCCCCAATGGTTTACGATTTTTATGTAAACGTGAATTTTCTCGCTGTTTAATAATTAACAGTGGAGCAATTAAAGTAAATAGAAAACAAGATTCTTTGATTCCACAATTTTCGATAAACCTTTCTACATCAACTTTCTTTGTAAAAACATATTCAAACACAATTAACTCATAACCTGCTTTCAAATAATTTCGACAGCAAGCTCCACCATTGATATAAGTCAAACCCTTTCTTAATTTTTCCGAATTTCGATTTACAATCCAATGTTTGATATCATCCCCTTGAATCCAAACCGAATTTTGAAAAGATTGAGAAAGAAGTTCCGCTGTTGTGGACTTTCCTACTCCCGGTGGTCCGTTGATAATAATGATTTTTCCAGAAAAAGTTAATGGTGTTAACTAAATTAATTATTTTGATATTTCAGTTGAAGCTATGATATTTACACCTTTTGAAGATAACACCTGTAAGGATTTTTCATAGTCTCCACATTTATAAGCAGCTACAGCATCGCTAACTACAGTTACTTGATATCCTTTTTTGATGGCATTCTCAGAAGTGATTTTAATGCAATAATCTGTAGCTAATCCAACCAAGTAGAGATGATTGATTGAGTTGCTTTCCAGGAAGGTAACAAAATTACTACTGGAAAATGAATTTTTATCTCCTTTGGTAAAGATATTATTACCAGATATTTTGAGACGACTATCAAATTCGGCTCCTGGGGTTCCTTTTTTCACGGAATTCTTAGTCAGTAGTTTGACAATTGGATTTGACCATTCTGTTTTTAAATAAGCAATATGTTTTTCTTCTACAGCAAACTGCTCTGATAGATTATTAACTATTGGAATTAGGTTATCAACTTGAGAAGTACAAGCATGAGCTTTACCAGTTTCTAATGTAAAGTCGTTTTGTAAATCGATTACTACTAAGGCTGATTTTTCTGGTTCCATTGGTCGCTCCAGTAATTTATTGATATTGTTCTTCTTTTTCCCAAACCATACAAAAACTGATTGGTTGATTGATATACTTTCCCATTCCCGGTTTTTGTTCAACCCATTTTGAATCAACGACTCTCTCTTGCATTTCTAGCAATTTTAAATTTATCTTACAACCACTATTAATATGGTCGCTGAATAAATGTACGAAATTTTCAATTGCAATCGATTCCCCATTTTCATCAAAGTTTGTGGGAACCCCCTCTAGTAGAAAGAATGGGTGATAGTCAATTAAAACGAATAATCCTCCCGGTTTTAAAATCCGAACAACTTCTGTATATAAAGCATTGAGATTGGGAAGATGACACACAGTAAGAGATGTGACAATCAAATCGTAACTGGATAATGGTAATGAAGTTTGGGTTATTTCTCCAATATCAAGATTAGTATAAATATTTTTGGTGTAAGAATGTTCCAGCATTGCGGAACAATTATCAATTCCATAGATATCGGAAATTCCTTGATTTTTTAACCACTGACCGATTCTTCCGGTTCCACATCCTAAATCCAGGACTTTATTTATTTTTGACCAAGGTACTGTTTTCAAGTTTGTTAATAAAGGGATATCTAATTCACTATCTACAGTTTCATCATATGTAGATGACCATTTTTTGTATCCCGTCAATACGTCAACGGTTGAGTAATTACGTTTGTCGTAGAGAGAAAATGTATACATTCAGAAACTCATAATTTTAAAGTTAGTATATTATTTTCAACTTCAGTTTAGAAAAGGTTTTGAGTATCGCGATCGCCCTTGTAAAATAGCCAAATAATTGACCGTATAATTACAGCATTCTTTTCATACATTAATTATTCAATATTTGTTCATTACGAATTACCAATCATCTCCACCACCATCTCCGTCGCTTTCTCCCCCACCAAAATCGCTGTCATCGCTACTACAGTCTTCGGTATCGTAACTAGTTGTTTCATAGCTGTCGTCGCTATCGTAGCTGTCATAACTATCATCGCTACTTTCAAAACTATAGTCTTCGCTATCGTAACTGTTATCACAACTTTCAAAGCTATAGTCATCGCTATCATAATCATGATTGTGAAAATGAATATGTGTAGCGCTATGGTTTCGACTGCTTTTGAAACCACTGGAATTTGGGGTAGATAATTTCGGAATTGTAATATCCTTAGTAGTTGAATAATCACAACACTGACATTCTTGCCATTTACGAGCAATACCTGATGATTTTCGGGTTGCTCTTTTAATGACTTTTGTGCGTATATCTGTAACTGTTAATTCGTTGCAGGTGGGACAATTAGATGCTTTATAGGACTGTAATATAAGAAGATGCATACCGTCTGGGGAACAGTCAGGACATCTCCAACCAATAAATTCAGTACTATCAATTTTTTTGGCTACTTTTTGAGGTTCAGTTAAGACAGATTCAACTTCTGAAGCTTCTACTTCTTCCATTGGTTTTGAACATTGTTTACAGTAGGCTTTTTTCTTGAAATACGGCCACTTTCGTCTGGTTACTCCTGATGGTGATAAATTATCTTTACTCAGGTTCCCAAAAAATTTACCAATATTCCCAAAAAAGTTGGAAATAGACCTTGTTACCGGTAAAACAATAAACTTCCATACCGGTAAAATTAATAAAACCCAGAAGATGTGTATATAAGGGTTTTGATTAAACGGTTGCTCGTCAACTTCTGAGTTACTTACTTGAGGATTAACAGCGGTTTGCGGTTGTTTAACAATATTCGTTTCTAATTCCTTAATTAAAAATTTCGTACCCGCTAATATTCCCGCTTCAAAGTTTCCTTTTTTAAACTGTGGTGTAACTTGTTGCTTAATAATTCCACTAACTTTTGCATTTGATAAAATTTTTGTAATTCCCTTTCCCGTCTCTATTTCAGTGCGTCTGTCACCCTTTGAAACCAGAAACAAAATCCCGTTATTTTTACCTTGTTTTCCGATACCCCAAGTATTAAATAATTTGGTGGTAAACGCTTTAGGTGTGGATTCCGGTTTGGTAGTCGGTACCGTAACTATTGCGATTTCGGTACCGTTTTGTTTTTCTAAATTAGAAATCATTTGATTGAGTTGATTTTCTGCTTGAGGAGAAAGCATATCAACCATATCCGTTACCCAACCTCCGTTTTGCTGTCGGGGATTTGGTACTTGGTTTACTGTTAGAGCATGGGTGGGAATATTAGCAATAATTAAGGTGATAATTAGGCTGATTGCGAATATTAATACTTGATAACGATGAAAAAATTGTTTTTTCACTATTTTGAACTTTAAATTTATAATTTAAATTGATTTTTTAATTTGTTTTACTTTAACTTTAGTTTTTAAAATTGAACAAAGCAGATATACGGAAATTACAAGCAGTGTTTTTACTTAATTAGAGGGTATTTGGTTTCAGAATTAATTTTGCTAATTTTATACTTTGAGAGAATAATAGTTTCGGATTTAGTATCATTTTTGCAAAGCATATTTATATAAGGTTTTTAGTATGGTTTTAGTCTTAAGAAAACACTAGGATTATTAACCGTATAATTACAGTATTTATTTAACACGCTGACTATTTAGCTATCGGTTTATCAATTGTTTAGAATATTGCGAGCAATAGAATTTATATTTATTTGAAATCAGATTTAAAACTCTTGTGGTATCGGATGGGGATAAATATTTTCGTGATTTATCAAAAAAAACGCATCAATCTTTCAAACATTAAACCTTATAATGTCGGAATTTTGAGTTAATCCCATATCGGAACAGTTAATTTTCAAGTCCGGAGATTTGAGATAATCCCATATCGGAATAGTACTTCCACAATGTTGGAATTTTAAATTAATCCCGTATCGGAACAGTTGATTTTCAAGTCCGGGGATTCGAGATAATCCCGTATCGGAACAGTTAATTTTCAAGTCTCGGGATTCGAGACAATCCGATATCGGAATAGTTGTTTCTTAAGTGTCGGAATATTGAATTAATCCCGTATCGGAACAGTTAATTTTCAAGTCCGGGGATTCTAGATAATCCGATATCGGAATAGTAATTCCACAGTGTTGGAATTTTGAATTAATCCCGTATCGGAATAGTTAATTTTCAAGTCTGGGAATTCAAGATAATCCGATATC
>JBCBHT010000287.1:0-9042 GCA_038525335.1 Cyanobacteria bacterium J06621_15
GATTTTCTATTCCCCAATGACTCCGAATGGCAGTCGGAAAACAATCGGACTGTGAATCCAGAGAGCTGAGAAAAAATCGAGTACTAAAAGTCTCTTTATTCCAAAGAGTTCGCTTACTTTCTTCGATGACTAAAGTTTTTAAGCCTTGCCACTGCTTGATTCTCTCTTGAGAAAATACTAGCTCCACTGGGATTTGCCAGAATTGACGTTTTTCAATGCGGTGATGTCCTGCCTCACAAGTGATATTGGTAACTTTTCCCTGCTCTAGGTCTAGTTGACCTTGATGCTCTTTAAACCAATCTTGAGCCTCTTTTGCCAAAGTAGGATGGTTCGATTTTAGAGTCAAAATGTAGTCGGCTTTTGCTTCTTGGATATTCTGTGCAATAGCTGTTTGAGTTCCCATCGCATCTATTGTGATAATTGCTCCAGATACATCTAATTGTTCTAAGAGCATTGGAATTGCTGTGATTTCATTAGACTTTTTGTCTACTGGTACTTGACCTAAAACGAGTCGATGACTGCTTGACCAGGCACTTACCATTTGGAGTGATTTGAGTGAATTTTCTCTGTCATAAGAGCCTTTGAGTGTCTTCCCGTCTATCGCTACTACTTCTAAACCTAACTTCCCTGTCATCTGTGAGATCCATTTTTGGAAGCTTTGTTCTAGTGTTTCTGGCTCTAGTCTGCTTATCACTCTCGCAAATGTATCGTGTGAGGGGATTCCATTTCTTAGTTCGAGGAAAGTCGATAGCCAATTCTGTTTTGCTCTCCCATAGGTTTCTATTTGACTCCAACTATCTGCTCCGCAGATTATGGCTAGTATCGCTATTGCGATTATGTCTATCAATTTATGGGCTGTTTTTTTCTGGATTCTGCTGTCTGGAATTCCAGCAAAACACTCTTCTATTGAACCTTTCAACGATTCATTGTTCAGTTGAGATCTCATTTTGCTCAAATAGCTTGATTATCTCATTTTCCTTCTCTCCCATTTCATGCGTTTGCCCTGGAAGGAGAAGAAGGCATTCAGCAGGCAGAGAATGTTTGGAAAAAATGGAATAAAGAGCGTTCTTCTTGGCTGAGGCAGCTTGATTACGCTAGTGTGCAAAAAACTCGCTTGCAAGATTTAGATCCTAACTTACCTTATATACAAGCAGTAAATCGCTATTTAGACGATGCAATTGAAGAAGCTCCTATTCTCGAAACTACAACTCAATTAAGGGACAAGTTAGAAAATATTGCTCAACAAATCAATCGTTTTCTTGAATTCCAGGGAAAAGTCAAACAGTTAGCAAATGAGGAAGAAAAGCCTCAGCGCATCGATATTACATTAGACGATCTCAAACTTATACAAGAAGTTTTACCAATTAACAATAATCTTTTTTAGCTCTATCAAAAATACAAGATTTAATTATGACTAAAATACCAGTTTGAAAAGATTTTAGCTAAAGAAATAGATAATCAAAATATTATGTTTTGAAATTCTTGATAGGATTAAATATCATAATTATCTTGGAATAGTGTTACATAAAAGGTTCGCTAGAGAGTGTGTTTATAAGATTTCATGGTTAATAATCAAATAGAATATGACGTTTTTATCTCTTATTCAGATGAAGATCGGTCTTGGGTTCATGGATATCTGATAGATGCTCTTGAAAAGGCAGACGTTACTTATCATTCTGAACAAACGTTTGAGCTTGGTGTACCAAAAATAGCGGAGTTTGAGAGAGGCATTAACCAAAGTAAAAGAACTTTACTGGTATTATCTCCCAGTTATTTATCAGAAAAATCAAATAAATTTGTCAATTATCTAGCTCAACAAAATAGCTTAGAAACCCAAAGATGGCAGATTATTCCTGTAATTTTACAACCAGTAAAGTTACCACCAAATCTAACAATGTTAACCCCACTAGATGCTTCCGAACCATCCTTGTGGGAATCTGCAATAGCTAGACTTTCTGAACAATTTAACCGTCCTGTTCCCAGTTCATCACCAAAACTTAAATGTCCTTATCCTGGTATGATTCCATTTCAGGAAGAAGATGAGTCGAATTTTTATGGGCGCGATGAAGAAATTGAAATGATGTTGCGAGAAATTCGTATGCATCCATTTTTAACTGTAATTGGTTTTTCTGGAAGTGGTAAATCTTCGTTGGTATTTGCTGGCTTGATACCTGCTTTAAAACAAAGTAATCTTTTTGGAGAAGGTAATTGGATAGTACGTAGTTTTCGTCCTGGCAGTACTCCTAATCAAATATTAAGCAATGCTTTAGGTCAAAAACCAGAAGAAAATATCGAGCAAGCAATATCAAACTTACTTATAGATAATCAAGACTCTAATAAGCTACTTATAGTTGTAGATCAATTTGAAGAGATTTTTGTTCTTGCGAATGAAAAGAAAAAACAGGAATTCGAGAATAATCTTCTTTCAATGATCGAAATTCCAAATTGCTTTATTGCCTTGACTGTGAGATCTGACTTTTATTCTGATTTAATGAAATCTTTACTATGGTCTCAAATTAAAGCCCATAGATTTGAAGTATTAGCATTGAACGATGATGGCTTACGTCAAGCAATAATCAACCCAGCTGACAAAGTCGGAGTATTTGTGGAAACCGCTTTAGTCGAGAGATTAATAGCTGATGCTGCTAAAGAACCAGGGATACTACCACTTCTACAAGAAACGTTAAACTTATTATGGGAAAAATTAGAAAGATGTTTATTACCCTTGAATACCTATGAGGATTTAGTTTATGTACTTCCTAAAAAAGCTTATTCATTTTCTTATAAAGATACAAAACTTACAGGATTACAGGTAGCAATAGCTAGTAGAGCAGATCAAGCAATAAATCTTTTGCATGATGAAAAGAAAGAAAAAATTGCCCAGAGAATTTTCATTCGATTAGTTCAATTTGGGAAAGGAAGGTCGGACACTCGTCGTCAATTATCTCTAAAAGAATTAGAGTCTAAGGATACTGATGAAGTAATGCTCAATAGCATTTTAGAACATCTTGTTCAGTATAGATTATTAGTACGTGGGGATGAATTAGATAAAGGTGATAAAGAAAAGACTGAAGTAGTTGATATTGCCCATGATTCTCTTGTTTATGCATGGCCTAAATTACGAGAGTGGATTGAAGAGAAGCGTGAAGCAGAAATGAAGCGACGATTATTCACGTATAAAGTCAAAGAGTGGGCAAGATTGGGCAGCTTACTTGATGCGGCTGAAATTAAGGAAGTAAAATCTTGGCTAGAAAGCGATTATGCAAATATCTTAGGGTACGAAGAAGAACTGCTTCAACTATTTGAGGCAAGCAAAAGAAGGATTCAAATTTCCAAACAAGTTAGAACAATTGTGCTTTCTTTTATTATTTCCCTTATTTCTTTAGTGATATTTTCTTGGGACAATACAATAAGAAGCAAAAAAAGACAACAAATAAATAATACGCTCAAAGCAGACAGCGCATCTTCAGATGCATTATTAGAAGATGCTCAAGATTTTGAAGCTCTTAAACAGGCTTTGGCTGCAACTATTAAACATAACAATTCAAGAGGAGTAGAAATTGACACTAGTAATCATGTAGTTTCCTCACTGTTAAAAGCAATATACTCAAATAAAAATCTAAATCCTAGCCAAAATAACTATAGAGAATCAAATCGCTTAAAAGGTCATCAGTATTCAGTCACTTCATTATACTTAGATTTTAATAATATTTTATACTCAGGAAGCAATGATACATTTATAAAACTTTGGGACAATGAAAATAAAATACTTAATGAACTTAAATTTCCCGAAAATGAATGTACAGAAAACATTAATTTTAAAGTTAGTGGTATTGGCCTTTCCCGCAATGGTAGCAGGCTGGTTACAACCAGCTCTCTTTATAGAGGGATAGGTCACTCTAAACGAGTTAACGGAATTAATTGTAATATAGTAATATGGAATAAAATTGGAGAGGATGAATTTGAAGTATTTAAGATTTTAGACGCACATCAAAGTTCAGTTACAGGACTTCAATTGGTAAATGATGATGACTTTTTTGTGACAGTAGGTCTTGATGGTTATTTGAATCTGTGGGATTTTGATGGCAACAATCATAAGAAATGGCAAATTAATGATGTAATTACTAGTTTAAGTATTAGTAATAAAAACAATATTGCAATAGGCACTGAAAAGGGCAATATTTCAATTTGGCATCCATTTCAAGGACATCAGAAAGATATAATTAATAATAGTACTGATAGTGAATTAGGAATTTTTAGTATAGCCATTGATCCGAAGGGAACACATATTATTGCTGGACATGGGAATGGTAGTATTTCTATTTGGCAAAATCAAGATCAAAATAATTGTTATAAATCAGAATTTTCTAATGAGCATAATCATAATGGTCAAGTAAACCAAATTGCCTTTGATCCTATTGATGAAAAATTTATAACTGCTAGCGAAGACAGAACTATTAAAATATGGAACTTGAATGGCAAACTAATCCAAGAAATTGATGCTCATTCAGATGGAGTAAGAACTGCTATTTTTAATAGAAAAGATCAATCTATCATCTCAGGTGGTGTAGACGATTTAATAAGAATTTGGCATAAAAATCTATATTCTCCAGTGATTTTTAAAGCTGAAAATGAAAAACGATATATGGAACTGCCTGCTAGTAAAATCAGCTTTAATTCTAAATTCAAAACATTAGTTTTAGCTCCTGAATCTTTTAATCCCGAGAATATTGAGATTTGGCTCTTAGATAAATCAGAGACTCCTTATCGTGTTATTGAAAATGATGACAATAGGGAGACAATCTCTAGCATTCAAGTTGATTCTAGAGGGGAAACAATTGCTACTGGTTATATGGATGGACAAATTAATTTATGGGATATTAAAAATTCGCAAAACCTCTTATCATGGAATGCTAATTCTTCCAAAATTACAAGCATAGACTTTAGTAAAGACTCTAAAAAATTATTAGTGGGAAGCATAGAAGGAGATGTAACAGTTTGGGATATTTCAACTCGACAACCAAGTCTTCATAAACCACTTGAAAAATACACTGATGATGTAATAAATATAGTCCGCTTTAGTTCTGATAATAAATTGATTGCGTCAGCTGGCAATGATACCACTGCAAAGGTTTGGAGTTTGAATGGTAATAGCTCATTTCCATTAAACGAAGGTCATACTAATACTATTTTGGACATTGCTATTAGCAAGGACAACAAATATTTCGCTACTGCTGGGAGAGATAAGACTATTATCCTTTGGGATAATAAGGGTAATCCAATTACAACTTATATTGGTCACAAAGATTGGGTTACTTCAGTAGCTTTTGATTTAAAAAATCAGCGATTGTTTTCGGGTTCTAAAGATGGAACAGTCAAAATGTGGAGCCTTGAGAGTGGATTGGAAATAAGTACGTTTAGTCATCACTTGGATCTTACTAATAGTCTTGGGCAGGATAATATTTCTATTAATCATCTTGAATACGATTCTGATAACGAGATCCTAGTTTCTATTGACTCTAATGGAAATCTTTTAGAATGGGATTTGAATATTGATAGATTAACTCACCGAGCATGTAACTGGATGGAAGGCTATATAAAATCAAATATATATGCTACTCATCAATTTAAAGATTGCCATTCATATTTTAATACTCCATTAAAGTAGTTTAAGCAAACGTTTATCAATTACCGTGAGACTGCAAAAATTCAATCTAGCCCATTTTGGGCAAAGGGTTTTTTAATGCTTTAATAAGTCGCTTAAACTCTCTTTCCGCTCGCCGAGGATGACTTAAATCTAAAGTGGATAACATACTCAAACGAGTAGGTAAGCGAATATTGTCTATAGATGTTGATTTAATTGGCAGTAATCGATAGTTACCTTCCTGGATTCCCATTGTTTGAACCAAAGTATTTTCAAACTCTGCCATATTATCTAATAAATAAGCCTCAGAAATTACAATCACTGTCCTTTTTGCCTGCTTCATTCCTCGCTCAATATTTACCACTCTTGCAACACCAGGCTCCTCCACATCTCCCGAAACGGCTAATTTACATCCTGCATCTTCCAGCTTAGGAATAAGCTCATCCCAAACCCATGTTGAATCTGGCTCTGTATCTACATAACTAATATAGGCATCATAAAGAAATCCTTGCTGATCTTTTTGAACGACCCCTTTTTTACCTCCTAAATAAAGAGCAATAGGGAAATTTTCTTCTATCTCAGCTTTAAAAATAGGATGCTGTTGAGAATTTTCTCCAGTTACTTTAGGTTGAAGATACTCAAAAAGATCGAAAATCTTAATTAAACCATTATCACTTGAAATACCACCTTTAATTCCTGCTAGTAAATGTTTAGTAAAAATACTATTATTCGCTCCAGGCATCACATAAGAATATTCACTACTACGGGAAGAGGCTAAAATAACCCTTCCTTTGCCTTCCTTTAAAACATCATAATAATTTTCAGAGAAACCAGTTTTTAGGATTGGAGCATCAGCATCTTTTGGCTGACCAATTCCGCCTGAATGGCAACAATCAAATACCACTACTACTTTTCGAGCAGAAATAGCTTTTAAAGCTTCAGTAAAATCCGTTCCAGAAATCGCACTTTCCGCTACCGTTGATCCAGATGAAAAATCAGCATCAACTGGCAATAGATATTCCCCCTGATTTGGACCGTGTTCAACTTGCCCCCCATGACTAGAAATGTATATAAAAATAGTAGATTCTTGGTTGCTTTGTTGAGCTAACTGTTTTAATGCCTGAGATAACGCTAGCTTTGTTGCGGCTCGATCTTTTAACAAAATTACACTGTTTTTCGAATAGCCACAATGAGATGAATCTATTAACAGCTCGTAAATAGCCTGTGCATCGTTGAGAACTGTGGGTGGAAGTTTGTTAATATTTTCGTAATTAGCAATACCGACGACAAGAGCAAAGGCATTGTCCATCACAGTCATGTAATATTCTCCTACAAGATGAATTTTAGCTATGTGCTCTTAATTTTCCATTAAACTAGTTGCTATTTCAATTGTCCAACAGGAAAAATTAATAGATGTTGAAACAGCAAGATACACAATTTTGCAAAATCATCTTTCTCCCGAATTACCTTTATCTCCTGGTTTTGGTATTGAACAACTTTACATATTCACTTTTTGCTGTCGGTATAAGATTTGTAAGTAGAAGCTGATTTAGTTGCTATATTGGTAATCACAGAGCAAAAAAAAATATCTGAATTTAGCTTGCTAATTTTTGTCAGATAGCAGCCAAGGAAAAGAATGAATTCAAAATTACAAGCTAAACCATTCTTGAAATGGGTTGGTGGAAAGACTCAACTGCTGCCAGAAATATCTAAGCGCATGCCAGCTCATTACGATAAGTACTTTGAGCCTTTTCTGGGTGGTGGTGCTGTTTTCTTTGCTCTTATGAAACAAAATGCTTACTTGGTTGATATTAATTATGAGCTTATAAATACTTATTGTGTTGTTAGAGATTGTTTAGATGAACTTATTGGCGATCTAAAACGCCACGTGTACGATAAAAATTATTACTACAACATACGCAGTATTGATAGAAAAATTGAATACGCTTCTTGGAGCAATGTACAGAAGGCAAGTCGATTTATTTACCTCAATAAAACATGTTATAACGCGTTATGGCGAGTCAATTCCAAGATGCAATTTAATACGCCATTCGGACGTTATAAAAATCCAACTATTTTAGATGAGCAAACTCTTAGAAAGTGTAGTGAGGTGCTGCAAAATAATGTAGAGCTAGTAGCTGGAGACTTTCGTGATATTGAATCATTGATAACATCAAAAGACTTTATTTATTTTGATCCTCCTTATGTTCCTTTATCTAAGACAGCTAGTTTTACTGCTTACAGCAAAGGAGGTTTCAATGAAAACATGCAACGGGAGCTATCTTTTTTGTGCAAAAGACTAGATCAAAAAGGTGTTCGCTTCATGCTATCTAACTCTTCAGCATCTTTGGTTTTGGAACTTTATAAATCTTTTAATATTGAATTTGTTAAGGCTTCTCGAGCAATTAACTCCCAAGGTCATGAGAGGGGAAAAATATCTGAAGTCATCGTGACTAACTATTAACTCTAAATCCATGTAGCGTCTAATCGGATTTAGTATAAGAAATATGAATTCAGTGGAGCGATTGCCACTAACTACTAACTACTACCCCTGTTAAGGTGAGCGTTTGTACTAAAAAAAGTGAATCAAAGCGATCGTGATCGATGGCATTCTAAAAGAAACAAGATAACCCTTTGGTTTCGTTCTATGATTGATACGATTTTCTCTCAGTTTGTCAAAGCGAGTCCAATAACCGTAATGGTTAAAGGAATCATGGAACGGATTTTTGAACCGAGGACGTTAGATGAACTGTTTGAAGCTCATGCCGTCAAGCAATATACAAGAGAGTTGTTATTTTTCAATGTAGTTAGTTTGATGAGTTTGGTCCTAAAGGATATATTATGCCCTTGTGGTACCGCTTCGCATATAGTCAGTGGGATACATCCAAGTGTCAGTGCAGCCTACAAAGCGTTAGAGAAAGATTTAGGAGTATCGCGTCCTGCACTGTATGGCAAATTGAATGGGATGGAATTGAATGTTTCTCAGGCGTTAGTCCGATATAGTGCTTCAAATCTTGAATCGGGAATCGCTCAAAAAGGAAGTTATTTCATCATTCGCCAACATAAAAGTCTACCCTTTCAAGAAATATCTCTTCTGGAAAAGATTGGTGATAGCGGAACTGGTGAAGTTTTCGAGCAACAGATTCAAATTACTAACCCTGATGATTCGACCTTGAAATTACGTCGAGTCGTAATCCAACTACGTCAACCCACAAGACATGGAGACAAACAAGTCGCTCTACTAACTCATCTGCCCCACTCGGTAGCAGATGCTGAAACAATAACTGGACTCTATCTGAAAAGATGGAGCATTGAAGGTATGTTCCAAGTGATTACAGATACATTCAACTGTGAGTTGAACGAGGAAGTCCCAAGGGATACCGCTCCGCATATGCGCG
>JBCBHT010000288.1:0-9032 GCA_038525335.1 Cyanobacteria bacterium J06621_15
TTGGGTTGCGCTTCGCTTAACCCAACCTACAAAAAGACTTCAAAACCCCGCAAAATTAATGTGGTGAAGTAGTAGTACTCCACCACATAAGTTTTGAGGGGTTATTAGTCGCATTCAGATGAATATAGCGGTTTTCGGTTGAGTAGAATACACTCTTGTGGGGTGGACATCCCTGTCCGCACAACTTTTACCAATTTTCTTTGTATTGCATCCAAGTGAAAAGCGCTATATTTGGCGCTATGAGCGGAGCTTTCTCGCAGAGTAAGCGCAACTACGAACGATTATTCCCGATACCAACGAGTTTCCCCATTAGGTTGGTCGATTAAATTTACTCCTACAGCTTGTAATTGATTGCGAATAGAATCGGATAAATCAAAGTTACGATTTTTACGTGCATCTTGCCGTTGCTCAATTAAAGCTAAAATTTCTGCATTACTAATTACTTCGGATGCGTTTTTATTTTCTGCTGGGGATAGAATTTCAAGTCCTAAAACTTCTGCTAATGTGACTAAAGTTTGCCACATTTGCTTTAACTTTTCGGAAGTAATTTCAGTATTACCTTGATGGGTAATGATATTAGCATTCCGACGCAATTCTTTGGCTAGTTCAAATAATACAGCTAACCCCCCTGGTGTGTTGAAATCATCATTCATTGCTGCTTTAAAGCTGTTTATCTCAGAATTCAGCAATTCATTTGGATTTATATCTATTTCCTTCCATCCCAATTTTTCCCCATACTGATGTCGGAATAACAAACCGGTTTTAAGAGTTTCCCAAGAATTTTCAGCGGAAGAGATAGCATCTTCTGTAAAGTCCAAAGGCTTGCGGTAATGGGCTTGCAATACAAATAATCTGATAACCATTGGGTCGATTGGTCGGTCAAGTAATTCTCTAATCGTCGTAAAATTCCCTAGAGACTTGGACATTTTTACACCATCCACAGTCACCATACCGTTATGCACCCAGTAATTAGCAAGTGGTTTACCTGTGACTACTTCTGATTGTGCAATTTCATTTTCATGATGGGGAAATACCAAATCACCACCACCACCATGAATATCAATGGTTTCTCCCAAATTAGCACGAATCATTGCCGAACATTCGACGTGCCATCCCGGTCTCCCCATTCCCCAAGGTGATTCCCAAGCTGGTTCTCCCGGTTTTGCTGCTTTCCACAATGCAAAATCAGATGGTTTATGTTTCTTCTTTCCCGATAAGTCTTCTAAATCAACTCTACCACTTGCCCCGGCTTGCATATCTTCTAATTGCTTACCGGAAAGTTTGCCATATTCAGAAAAGTTGTCTGTTTTGTAGTAAACATCTCCATTTACTGCATAAGCGTAGTCTTTTCGTTCTAATTCTGCAATTAACTGATGAATAGGGGTGATATTTTCAGTCACACGGGGATAATCGGATGCATCAATGACGTTTAAGCGACGGATATCTTCAAAATAGGCTTGAATGTACTTCTGGGAAACCTCTTCCATTGATGTATTCTCAGTGTTAGCGCGATTGAGAATTTTGTCATCAATGTCGGTAAAATTTTGCATGTAACGCACTTCATAACCGCTAAATTTTAAATAGCGTCGCACCGTATCCCAAACAATATAAGACCTTGCATGACCCAGGTGACAATAATCATACACCGTGACACCACAGCAGTACATTTTGACCTTTCCTGGTTCTAAAGGTTGAAAGTTTTCTTTACGACGGGTGAGGGTATTGTATATTGTTAGAGTCATCCGATTTTAGATTTTAGATTTTAGATTTTGGATTGTGTATACGGATCAATTCGGGGAAACCTTTACCATTAAAGAATAACTGGTAATTTTAATTATCTATCAATTATCTGTTGTTTTCATCAAATTTAGGAAGCCAAAGAAACTACAGTAGAAACACCCGTAGATGCTTCTACTGTTGAAGATACGCGAAAATCATTAGTGCTAATAATTCCTTGAGTAGCATTAAATATTGGCTGCCATTTTACTCTACGAATATGCTTATAACATTAAGTAAATCTTTAATTAACTGTTTTAAATCTTTGAGTCCACTACAGCAAATACAACCACTAGCAAGTTCTGAAGAACCACTTTGTATATGTTCTACAGCAGTCCCAATTTGATTACTCAGATGTTGGATTAAACTTGTTTTTCCACTACCTGCGAACCCCAAAACTAGGGTAGCAGGCAATGGTGAATTTTTGTTTCCCATTGCCTCTATTCAAGTTATAAATTAATGAAAATTAGCTTTGTGTCGAATCAAATTCATAAACTCCTCGCGAGTTCTTGCATCTTCTGCAAATACACCACGCATTGCGCTAGTGACAGTCCAAGAACCAGGTTTTTGTACACCACGCATTACCATACACATATGACTAGCTTCTACAACTACTGCCACACCTTGGGGTTTGAGTAAACCTTGGAGCGCATCAGCTATTTGCAAAGTCAATCTTTCCTGTACTTGTAAACGTCTTGCGTACATTTCACAAATGCGGGCAATTTTTGATAATCCAATGACTTTACCATTAGGAATATAAGCTACATGAGCGCGACCAAGGACTGGTAAAATATGATGTTCGCAGGAACTAAAAATATCAATATCTCTGACCAATACCATTTCATTGGCATCTTCTGTAAATACTGCACCATTTAACAGTTCATCCAAAGATTCATGGTAGCCTTTGGTCAAAAACTGTAAGGCTTTTACAACTCTTTTAGGAGTATCTTTAAGCCCTTCTCTATCTGGGTCTTCTCCTAATCCAAGTAGTAAAGTTCTCACAGCTTGCATCATTTCTTCATCCGTAACTTTTGGTTTATTTTGTGTGGACAAAGATGAAACAACTTCCTCAGCAGAATTTAATTCGGGACGAAAAGATAAAGTCATTATTTTAATTCGATTGCTTTTTAGTTAATAATTATCACTGATTGGTTATTAGACGCAGTAAAATTTCACCCCGGATATTAGGCAAATAAAATCTAATTGCAGGGTGTATTTACGGTCTTTCAACTAACTATTTAACGAGCAATAATTACTAACACTCTTTTAATTATAGTAAAAAATTGTTAAGTTGAGAATGAATTTCATTCTTGTCCTGTTATTGCATTACCTTTGGATAAAAGTTTGCTCAAATAATAAAATTTGTGCCTTGGAATCCCCAAGACACCCGTATTAACTAAAGCAACATCAAAGCAACTTCTTTGGCAAAATAGGTCAAAATTAAATCAGCACCAGCCCGCTTCATGCTAGTCAAAGTTTCTAAAATCACCTTTTTCTCATCAATCCAACCCTGTTGTGCGGCTGCTTTAATCATGGCATATTCTCCACTAACGTTATATGCAGCTACGGGTAAATTTGTTGTTGATTTAATCTGACAAATAATATCCATATATGCCAAAGCAGGTTTCACCATGACTATATCCGCACCTTCGGCAATATCTAACTCTACTTCTTTTAAAGCCTCTCTAGCATTGGCAGCATCCATTTGGTAAGTCTTCTTATCCCCAAATTTCGGCGCTGAATCCAAAGCATCGCGGAATGGTCCATAATAACTAGAAGCATATTTAGCAGAATATGCCAAAATACTCACATGAAAGTATCCTGCTGCATCTAAAGCTTGACGAATCGCACCGACTCTACCATCCATCATGTCGGAAGGTGCGACCATATCCGCACCTGCTTCTGCTTGGGAAACTGCCATTTTCACTAATACTTCTACGGTAGGGTCATTTAAAATGACTCCGTTGTCATCGACGATACCATCGTGACCGTGAATACTGAAGGGGTCGAGAGCCACATCGGTAATCACAACTATGTCGGGTACGGCTTGTTTAATTGCTTTGACGGTCTTTTGCACCAAACCATCCCGATTGTAGCTTTCCGTACCAACATCATCCTTCTTAGCTTCTGGAATCAGTGGGAACAGCGCTACAGCATTTATTCCTAATTCACTAACTTGTTTGATTTCTTCGAGCAATAAATCCAAAGTATAACGATAACATCCCGGCATGGAGGAGATTTCCACTTTTTGATTTTCCCCTTCCATGACGAACATGGGATATATCAAGTCGTCTACAGTTAGTTGATTTTCTCGTACCATGCTACGCAATCCAGGAGTACGACGCAGCCGACGGGGACGTTGAATTAAGGTTTTAACAGCAGATGCAGTGTTGTTAGCTGGGTTTTCTGAGGACATATCATGATAATGATTATCGTTATGTCCCAATCATAGTTGTTTTTGGAGAAAATTTTTGAGTTTTTGAGGATAACTACAACTAACTTTAAAGTTGAACGAGTATTGATTTTTGTTGGTTTAAAAAAATCGAGAACGACGATGTAAAATTACCCACATGACAACGGGAGTACCAATTAAAGCAGTAACGGAATTTAAAGGTAAAACAGTCTCGCTTCCTGGTAGCTGGGATACTAAATCTGCAATTAACGCTAATATTGCACCCATGACAGCAACAACGGGAATCAATATTCTATGGTCTACTGTTTTGAACAGATTACGACATAGATGAGGAACCACAACACCCAAAAATCCAATGGGACCACAGAAAGCGGTAATAGCACCAGCTAATAATGAAGCACTAGTGATAATCCAAAATCTCGTTTGTTGTACTGCTAAACCCAAAGTTTGAGCTTGAGATTCACCCAAAAGAATTACGTTGAGGGGTTTTGATAACAGTAAAGCCATCATTAATCCCAGCAATATAACAGGTGCTAAAATTATCATTTGTTGCCAAGTGACACCACCAAAACTCCCGAATGTCCATTGTAAATATGATTGAATTTGATTATCTTCACTAAAGTGCAGCAAAATACTGACGATGGCATTAGTTGCATAACCAAATAATAATCCTAAGATTAATAGCGTCATGGAATCGGGTACGCGATGCGATATTAATAGTACCATTCCTAATACCAATGCTGCACCCAAACAAGCTGCTATAACTAAACCTAAATCCCCAATTATTCCTAAACTTATTAATAATGCACTCATACCAGTAGTATTCGCAGCAAGTACTACAAGCGCAACTCCTAAAGAAGCACCAGAACTAATTCCTAATACAAATGGTCCTGCAAGTGGATTTTTAAAAAGCGTTTGCGTTTGTAATCCGCTTACACCCAAAGCAGCACCAGCCATAGTTGCAGTTAAAGCTTTAGGTAAGCGAAATTTGAGAATAATGGTAGACCAAGTAGTTTTTTGAGCTTCTCCACCAAATAGGATAGTAACAACTTGTTGAATCGGAATATTAACTGAACCGAAAGCTAAATTTGATAAAAAAACAAAAATTAAGCTACTAAATAAAATAATGAAAATGATGATTTTCTGACCATTTTGATTTTGATTTTTTCTGTGTAAATATTTATCTTTATTATTACCCATTTTCTATGCCCAATGCCCAATTCCCTATTGCCTTCAATTCAACTTCTGATAAAAGAATAACTGATGTGATGGTAATAATTCTGGATGAAAAATCTTAATTAAATCAGATAGAATCACATCAGGATTACTAATTCCACCCTCCCAATAATCATTACCTCCATCTTCATTTAAACGAGCATTGTTATTATAAACATTACCTTTTTTCACCGCTTGAAAATCACCGTAACGACTATCTTCTCTAATTGCGTCTTCTAAACTCTGCCAAGATTGACTAACATTTAACCAATAATCTGCACTAACAGCACGTTCAAAAACATATTCAAAAGATGAAGGTACACTACCAGAAGAATTACCAACACAAAGTAGTTCTGCACCAGCATCTGCTAAATATTTAGCTGGATAACTTTGACATCCCGGTACATACCAAGTCCCTTTAAAATTAAATCCTGTAAATACCTTTGGACGTTCTTTGATAGCTTTAGTTTTAGCAGCAATTTCTTGATAGTTTTTGCTGATTTGACTAAAGATTTTTTCTGCTTTTTCTTCTTGATTAAAAAATAAAGCTGTAAATTTTAACCATTCGCTTCTACCCAAGGGTGTATTTTCCATGTATTCAGCATTTATTGCTACTTTTAATCCTGCTTCTAATAATTTCCCATAATTATCTGTTTGTGGGTTTCCCGTTCCATAAGTAGTAACTAAATCGGGATTTAACTCTAATAATCTTTCCACGTTGACATTATTATTGCCTAATTCTGCAATTTTATCGGCTTTGATTTTTTCAACTACTTCTGGTGTATTTACTATTTTTAGATTACTAACACCGACGAGTTTATCTACTACTTCTAATTTTGCTAAATGTGGTAAATGAGTAGTAGAAAGAGATGCAACTGTGTTAATAGGTACCGTAATTATTTCGGTTTCTTTAAATCCCTCTGGTGCTGGAGTTCCGCATTCAACTAAAACATATTTAAAACTTGTTTTTGCATCTTTCCAAGGATTTTTTACAGTTACAACTTTGTAATTATTTTTATATTCGACAGTAAAGCCATTAGCATAATTAGTAGTAGCTTTATCGGGAAAATAATCCTGACTTGGTTCATAATTCCGAACGCATTCTTGGTTAGGAGTTGATGATATTGTTGGACGATTTGATGTGTTATTACAAGCAATAATTAGCAATCCGATACAAGCAACCTGAAAGAAGAATGATAAAAATTTCATTATATTAATAATCAAAAATTATGAATGTAGAGACGTAGCAGTGCTACGTCTCCCTTGAATGTGAAACCACAACAGAAAAGTCTTCCGGGAGCATACCAATTTTTCAAATTTACCCAGATTTAGATTGTCATTGCGAGCGGAACGGAGTGAAGCGAAGCAATCGCAAAGTTTAGTTATTGCGATTGCTTCGCTTCGCTCGCAATGACGAATTATGTTTTTAAACATTTGGGATGCTCCCAATTTTCCCTAGAATATCTTTAAGCCGATTCCGGTGGATAAAGATGCTCACTAACTTTGTTTCCTTGAACTAAATGCTCCTCAACAATAGTTTCAGCTACTTCCGGTTTAACCCGAGTATACCAAGTTTTATCCTCAGAATTAAATACAACCGGTCCTAATTTACAAACTTCTAAACAGCCAGACCTTCTTACTTCTATATCTAAACCTGCTTTTTCAACAGCATTTTTCAACGCTTCATGAGTAGGTTGCCAATTACGGGAAGGTAAACATCTTCCAGAAGTACAAACTGAAATATAAGCACGTTTCAAGGGATTTTTCGTAAATGGCATTGGTTTATTACCTAATACATAAATCTCCCTTAGTTGTTGGTAAAGTTCTAATTTTGCTAAATTTGGTTTACCTTCCGGTAATAGATTTTCACCATCAATTAAAGGATTAGGTAAGAAAATGGTCATTACATTTTCACCACTACCATTCCACAATTCTATTCCCCAACTTCTTGGTTTTCCTGCTGCATTAAAACGTCGATAAAACGCTGCTCTACTAATTCTTCTTTGTCTTCTTAATTCCAAAGGAGTTTCACTATTAGGACCGCCAAAAGTTTCATCAATACACAGGTGTAAATGCCAACCTTCAGCTACTACAGTGAGATAACCATCATAAAGAATACAAATTTTAGGTGGATTTGTAAATTCTAATTCTAAAACCCCACCTTGAGCAACGTGTCCCAACTCTACCTGATGCCAATTTTGTTGAAATAAGGTGTAAAGCAAAGATGATAAGACATCACAACTGCAATCTATATCCTCATATTCAATTTTTCCTCCGTTTGGTAAATCTTCCGTAACCTGAAGATTTAGTACCGTTACCCAAGGATTATAATTACTCATAATAATTTTGGATTTTACAGATAATTAGCTTTCATCAACTGTATACACCTCTGATAATAATAAATAAAAATAGTAAATAATTGTTACAGGGATTTTCTAGTTTCTATTTAGTTTCGATAGATGGGGAATCAAATAAGTTCCAAATTCCTCATCACCTTTTGCTAATTTTAATTAATACTATTCATAGAATAGTTTTTGGTATGTGATGCTACAATAATTCTTATTTCCAACTAAATAAACCTATTTCCAATCCCCAATCCCCAATTACCAACTACCAATTACCAATTACCAATTACCAAATCCCCAATTTTATTTTCCAGTTTTCAATAATTTACCTAATGGTGTATGAGGTTCAGTCAAAATACCTTGAGAAGGACTAAATAAAAATGCCAGCATAAAGAAAATACACATCACCAACACAATCGAAGCACCGGAAGGAGTATCAAAGTAGTAACTTAAATACATTCCGATTACACTTGAAGCAACACCAAAAAAAGAACCTAATATCATCATTAAATTTAGTTCTTTGACTAACAGATAAGCGGTACTAGGAGGTCCAACCAACATCGCAATTACTAGTAAAGAGCCAACTGTTTCTAAACTAGCCACAATGCTAATCGTAATCGCACTTATCATACCAATATAATAAATTTGTACGGGCATTCCAGCAGCTTGGGCACCTAAAGGGTCAAAAGTATAAAATAAAAGTTCTTTATAGAATAAAATAATTGCAGCTATAATTACCAATGCTGTAATTAAAGTATTCCAGAGGTCGCTTTGATTAACCCCTAAAATATCGCCGAAGAGAACGTGAACTAAGTCAATACGATTTGCACCAGGTAAGACACTAACTAAAACTACCCCTAGAGCTAAAAAGGAAGATAGCATAATTGCTAATGCCGTATCTAATTTAATTTTGCAACGCGACTCAATCCAAGCCATAAAAATAGCGCTGATAATCCCTGCAACAATTGCACCGGTCGAAAGGGAATAACCTAAAACAAAAGCTATCGGTAAACCCGCAATTAAGGAGTGAGAAATTGCATGTGCCATCATTCCTAATTGTTGGACAATCATATAACTACCAACAACCGCACATAAAACTCCCAATATAACGCCAACTAAAATGGCGTTGACCATAAATTCATAACGTAGTGGTTCTAAAAACCATTCCAACATTTGATTTTCCTCTATCTAAATTTTTATTAGTTTTATTAGCTGCTTTTTAGTGCGATTACTTCGGTAGTAAATTTGACCAAAAATTCTCTTAATTGTTAAGAATCAAATGG
>JBCBHT010000289.1:0-8996 GCA_038525335.1 Cyanobacteria bacterium J06621_15
TACCCCAACACCTCAACCACTAGTTACTATCACTGATGTTTCATTACTAGAAGGTGATAGCAGTACAACAAACTTTGGTTTTAATGTCAGTTTATCTAGAAGCAGTTCTGAAACTATAACGCTAGAGTATTGCACTGCGGATGGTACAGCAGTTGCTGGAAGTGACTATACAGCGACTTCTGACACTCTGACTTTTAGCCCTGGTGAGACAAGCAAAACTATTGATGTCCCTGTGATTGGAGACATCACAGTTGAAAGCAATGAAACCTTTTCCGTCAATTTGAGTGACGCTGCTAACGCTACTATTATCGATTCTGAAGGTGTAGGAACAATTCGCAATGACGATAGCGACAACCTAAACCCGAACCTAGAAGATGTTGACACTGAATTATCCCTTCTAGTTGATATTTCAGAAAGTATCGACAAGACAGAATACAAAACACAAATAGAAGGTTATATCGCAGCTTTCAACAATGAAAACCTTTTCAACAAGTACATTTCTGAAGGTCTTGAAGGTCAGGTTGCGGTAAATTTAGTAGTCTGGGCTGGTGAAGACCAAATTCAACAAGTCGTTGACTGGACATTAATTGATAGCGTCGAGACTTCAAAAGCTTTTGCAACTGCGATTAGTAATGCTTTGTTACCAGAAAGTGGTGGGAGTCGTCCTTTTGATGGTGCTACTGCTCCTGGTGATGCGATTAATTTTGCTGTTCCTCTGTTTTCTACTAACGCTTACGATGGAAGACGCTGGAAAATTGATTTATCTGCTGACGGTAAATGGAATGATGGAATAAATCCCGCAACAGCTAGAGATAATGCTTTAACAGCAGGGGTTGATGCTATCAATGCTATTGTTGTCAGCGACGATAACTCTGTTGTGGATTTCTACAGAGACAATGTGATCAAGGGAAGTGGTGCGTTTGTCTCCCAAACAAATGACTTCACCGGATTTGAACAAGGTATTTATCAAAAGCTGACCACAGAATTAACACCTTTACCGCTTCTTTCTATCGGTGATGTTTCATTACAAGAAGGGGATAGCGGTACTACAGATTTTATCTTTGATGTCACTCTATCCGAAACCAGCACCGAGGATATTACTGTCAACTATGCCACAGCAAATGATACAGCAGTAGCAGGAAAAGACTATACAGCAACAAGTGGTACTCTAAATTTTGCAGCAGGTGAAACCAGTAAACAGGTCACTGTTTCCGTCACTGGTGAAAACCGACTTGAAATTGACGAGAATTTCTTGGTCAACTTGAGTAATGCTAATAATGCAGAAATTTCCGATGCTGAAGGTAAAGGAATTATTTTCAACGATGATGAAATTTTAATCAGCAAGGATAGTGTTGATGAGAATAGTCCTGAAGGTACAGTAGTTGGTTTATTAAGTGCTACCGACCCCGGAGACACCGACCCATTCACTTTTAGATTAATAAATGATGCTGGAGGACGTTTCAAAATCGTTGGTAACGAATTACAAGTTGCTAACGGTGAACTTTTAGACTTTGAAATCAACCAAATTCATACAATTGAAGTTGAAGCTAGTGATAGTAACTATGGCTTTGGTGAATTACCTTCTAAAACATTTACTATTCAAATCAAAGATGTAAATGAAGGTCCCAGTTTTGGTGGTGTTTACAATATCGAAGAAAACAGTGATGAAGGTGATTTTGTCGCACAACTAGGAGCAACTGACCCAGAAGGTGATACCCTCGAATATGCGATTATTTCTGGAAATACCGACCCCGATGGAGATGGTACAGCAGCTTTTGCGATTGATGGCGCTACTGGTAAAATTACAGTCGCTGATAGTGGTGATTTAGACTTTGAAACCACACCGACTTTCAATTTAAATCTAACTGTAACCGATGAAGATGGTTTATCGGATAATGCAAGAATCACGATTAACCTTGCTGATGTAGATGAAAGCCAATCTCTCAGTATTCAAAACGCTACTTTTTCTGTAGAAGAAAACAGTGAAGAAGAAACGGTAGTTGGTATTGTTCCAGCAGAAACCTCTAGTAATGAAGCAGTCTTATCAATTATTGAAAATCAACCTCCTATTGCTGATGATGCGATTTTCGACATAGAAGCAAATACTGATGATGAAACTATTGTCGGTACTGTTACCGCAACAGATGCAGAAAAAGAAGCTTTAACCTTTGCAATTATTTCTGGTAATCTCGACCCAGATAGAGACAATAACCAAGCTTTTGCAATTGACCCCTTAACTGGTGCAATTATTGTTAAAGATAGTGACGACCTGGATTTTGAAACCAATCCAAGTTTCAATTTGCAGGTAACAGCAACAGATTCAGGTGGTTTAAGCGATACTGCTGAAGTTAAAATCAACCTTATCGATATTCCGACCGTGGAATTTGCTCAAGATAATAGTCAAAACGGTTTCTTTGCTTTAACTGGAGGAGACAGTAACAATCTGAAATTTACCGTTAATGAGGTAGGAAGCGACAATATTAATGAAGTTGGATTATTCATTGTCGATGATGAAAACGGTAATATTAACGGAATTGCTCCTGGTTCTGAAGGTTATGTTCAAGCAGCATTAGAAAAAGCACAGGTGATTTTCTCCGCAATTTCTGATATTCCTAGTAGTTTTAATCTTGGAGAGATTGAACGGATACTTGAAGTTGATTCTGATGCATTTTTGGGTTTCTACATGACATCCAATGCTTCCACCAATACAGTACTTACTGAATTAGAATCAACCGGAACCACAACTGTACCCTTATTCTTCTCAAACTCTTCTAATATGCGATTAGCTGGCTTAGATGCAGACAGCTTGACCTTGGAATGGTCAGAACAAGCATTCAACAATGACTTAACTGATATAGTTTTAAATGTAGAGCTTTCTTCACAATCACCAGCTTTAGGTACTAAGTTACAAAGAGAAACTCAAAAAGAACTGATTGATTTAAGTGACGTAACAGATTCAGTATCGGTCAAAGTTGAAGTACATCGAGAAGCAGCTCAAGATAACCTTATCGGTTTTTACCAAATTACCGATATCAACGGTGGGATTGATATTGATGGTGATGGAGTAACGGATATTAATCCTGGTGATGCTGGATATAAGCAAGCAGCTCTTACAAATCGCATCACAAGTTTAGATTTGCTACAAACCGAAAACCAGCAAACAACTTCCTTCAACGGAACTTTTGATGGCGATAGTATTTTAGCTCCTTTCATAATTGTGGATGGTACTGTAGATGAGGCACTTAACGACACCACAGAAACTTACTTCTCATTCTTGGGAGCAAATAGCGATGGAGTAGACCACATCCGCTTACTTGGTGATAATACCTTTGGCTTCGAGGATTTAGTCAGTGGTGGTGATTTTGACTTTAATGATGTAATTGTAAAGATTCATATTCCTACTGTTTAGTCTTATTTTTGGCGTTTTCCAACTCAAAAAATTGTCTGAGTAAAGAGGAATAGTTAATTTGAGAGCGGGATGGGAGTTATTTTTCAATCCAGGAATAACCATATTACAAATCAAAAACAGAAAGAGATTGCATTGCAATGTTTCTAAACATTAACAAATGGTGATTTGTATTTAAGGATATGCAGAGAAATTAACTCCTATTCCCGCGATACTGTCTACTTATTACTTATTTGACTGAGGAGTGAAACCAATACTTTACGAGTAGGTCTACTTAAATAGTACCTGTTTACTATATTCTCTATGAATTTAAAGCGGTTTTCATTAGTGATTTTCACTCAAAGTACACGAATTCCCAGTATTTTTATAAACACGGGTATTAATTTAAAATAATTTTAGGTATAAAATCAAACTAATACAAATATAGCTTTAACACTCTATTGAACAAAAGCATTAGCTTTATAAATCATAACTAACAAAGGCTGCAAGTTATGCTTAATTTGCGATTCAGCCAAACACATCAGTCTTTATTTCTCAAAATAAAATTTAAGTTTACCAAGTATGCTTAACGTAAACTTGTTGATAACGATAGTGATGTTTCGGTAGTCGCTGGTTAAAAGCTTGTGACACGCTTGTAGCAAGAATAACAATAACAAGCTGTCAAAATGAGTTTTAAAATGAATATCAAAAAGCCTTTATTTTTTGCTTTTATATTACTGTCTACCTCTTTAGTTGGCTGTGTAAAATCTGCGAATTCTCAAGTTCCAAGTTCAGAAGCATCCGAAGTTGCTGTAGCTTCTGGTGCAAGACGTTCCAAAATATCTGCGAGTAGAGAAATTAAGCGGGGGTGGAAAAATTTCCAAGCTGACGGTATGGAAATACAGTTACCGTCATATTACGAGGGTGGAGATACTAAGAAAAACCCTCAAGGAGTTCTTGAAAGCATAGAAAAAGCAGGAATACCATCAGATTTAATTAATAATACTTTTCAAATCAACGACTACGAACTTTTCGCAATTAATCCTAAAGAAGTAATTAAAGGAAATATTAATTATGTAGAAGTTAGAAAAGAAAAATTACCTGCTAGCGTTTCTCTCAAGTTTATGACTGATAAATTTGCTGAAGGTGTATCTCAAACTGGTCCTAATATTGTTGAAAAAAAGGTTGTTTCTTTAGATAATTATCAAGCTGGAAAAGTTGTATTTAAAGTTATCGACTCACAAACAAACGAAGTTCAAGGAATTGGAGTTTCATATTTATTTGAAGAAAATCAAGATTTTTGGGCAGTGACGTATGTAACTAACTCGGAATCTCAGCTTCAGAAACAGTTACCTGTATTTGAAGAAAGCGCTAGTACTTTTAGAATGATGGGGTAGGGGATAGGGAGATGGAGAGAGTGAGGGAGGGAAGAAGGGAATAACTTTTTACTTCTTACTTCTTACTTCTTACTTCTTCCAAATTACCAATTCCCAATTCCCAATTCCCAATCCCTAAATTACATCTTTCAAAACTTTACGAGTATTATGCCAAGCCCAAATACCAACAGTAGCAACGATAAAACTTATTGCTAAAAGTACGGTTCGCAAACCTAAATAATTTGTCAATCTTTCGGTAATTAGCAACGGTGCGGTTAAAGCTATATTTACAGCGTGATTTTGGAAGCCAAACATCTTACCATGCATTTCTGGTGGTGTTTGCTGTTGAATTAATGTTTGCATGGGTACGGCTATTAAAGCTGCACCCAAACCTAATAAAACGCTAAGCCCTAAAGCTAAAGGTAAATTATAAATAAATGTAAACACGGCTAATACAAAAGCCATGCTGAGAAATCCAAATAAAGGTAATGGTTTATGATGAAATCTTTCTCCCCAATGACCTAAAATACCCGCACCTAAAACCATTCCTACTCCTGCTGCTGCTAAGAAAAAGCCGAATTGTTTTTCTTGTAACCCGAATTTTGCTGCTAATCTAATTGATAATGCAACTAAAGCAGCAAAAACACAGTATAAAGCTGTTAATTGCACCATTGCATTCATAATTAGGCGCTTTTTCTTCAGATAACGCAGACAGTCTTTAAATTCTCTGAGGGGATTAACTTTTTCTGTCTCAACAGCAGGTTTATGGTTTTTTAACTTCACTGGTATTTTAATCACTGAAGAAATCAGATACAGTCCACCCACAATAAACTCTTGTCCGTAACTGTCTCCGAACCATGTTTTACCTAAGTTTAATAAAGGTTCTCCTATAGCAAAACCAATGATAATGGCACCCATCATAGTACTGGTAAACAGCGCATTAGCAGCCATCAAATTTCTTGGTTTGACCAAAATCGGTATAGAAGCTTGTTCTGCTGGAGCAAAAAATTGCACAATCACAGAGTTAGCAAAAGTGATTGCTAGTAAAATCAAAAATTCTCGCGGTAAAAATGGAATTGCTATGGTTAAAATTCCCCGTAACAAATCCGAGCCAATCATAATCGGCTTTTTCGGGAAACGGTCAACAATAATACCACCTAGCGAGCCGAGTAAAATCGCTGGTAAAGTAAACGCTAGAAACAAATCTGCACGTCCACCATTTTCTGCAACTGCTGGAGGTAGATACTTGTCTAGCAGTGCAATTGTCAACACGAAAAAGATTTTGTCTGCTAGCTGACATATGATTTGTCCTATCCAGACCAGCATGAAATTACGGTTTCTGAGTACCGCACCAAATCCTTTATTAACAGCAGCAGGTTCAGTTGGAAACATTCGTTCTTCTAAGGGTTAGTGACTGCGTTATCGGAGTTATGAGTTAAAAGTTAGGAGTTTAGAGTTAGGAGTTACAAATTAATAATCATGAGAAATTGGTTACTATCATTTATTTTATAGATTACGGATTATAAGTTATGAACTATGAGTTTTAGTTAACTTAAATCTCGCAGCAGTTTCATAAACCCGGTTTCCTGTTGTGAAAGCATGGTTGTCTCGTTGCAAAATTACAAAGAAACCTTGTTTCTTTATGCTTATCGAGAATGGTGCAAGATGTAAGTTTATTTTTTATGGGTTATAGATTACGGATTATAAGTTACGAGTCAGAAATTTATAAGTTAATTTTTAACTTCTCACTCCGTCTTGGAAAGTTTTGGGGACGGGAACCGACACCCCAAACTTTCCGCTAACCGCTGATTCCTTACTCTTAACTTTTAACTTATAAGTTCTCCTCCCTTACCAATTCAAGCTTTTCCGGACTAAATATCTTCATAACGTTTTAACAATATATTGATAAATTCAGCCGCAGTCAGGGAATACGGTGTTTCTCCTGATGGTGAATCCACCCAATTTCCTTCAACAGTTGATGGCGATCGCCATAATTCTAAATGCTCTACAGCAGGTTGTGCGTAAAAATTATTATCACCGCTACCGAGCAAACAAGAACTCCAGTGTGTAAAGTAGTCATGACTGATTCTATGGATAGGGAAATTACCATAAATCGGCACCATCCATCCATCTATAGCAATAAAAGCCTTAACATTACCTCCGAAAATTTGCCATAAACTCGCAGCATTAATGGCTCCTACAACACCAGCACTAAAACCAATGAATACAACTGGTGATTTTAGCTGATTTGGTAAACTGTTGCGTAAAAACTGAAAAATATGAAATCCCGACAAAGCAGACAGATTGCTTGCAGGAAATTCAAGTATATTCACTGAAATTTTATCCGATGAACTATCATAAATTACATTTATTAAACTTTCTGTAAAGCTTTTGGTTAAACTGTATTCGTGAATTCCAGGACAAAGAATTACGTTCATCGGCTTTAAAGCTTCTCACTTATAACTTGAGTGTTTGAGTATGTAGACAGTCATAAATGTAACTTTTGGTTAAAAAGTAATCATAAAAACATTTTTAAAGAATATAAAGTTTTTATTGTCTATATTTAATAATTTTAAATCTATTCAGAGAATAAATAATCAACAGCAACTAGAAATATTACGGTTAAACACAGAATGGTAAATTTTCTTTTCAAAAAATAAAGGGGTATGTAATTAAAAATCTTAATATGTAAATTGCGAATATCCTATCCCCCAGGATAGGATAATTATCTACAGTAAAAAAGTAAAACGTTCTACCAAGGTTGCACAGAGGAATTAATAGTGGTAACTACACCAGAAAAAATCCAACATACCCACGAGCATCTACCTAAACAAAATCGAGTTGCTGTACTACTTATGGGCTACGGTGAAGTAGAAAGCTACGAAGATTTTGCGAACTACAACGAGCAAGCTTTGAATCTACTGACAGCGAAGTTTGCACCAGTACCAACCTGGATTTACCCTCCTCTAGCAAAGATGTTGGCGATATTTGACCTTCACGAGTGGGGACATACCCACGATAATTTCATTTCACCCCACAACGCCATCTTTGAAAAGCAACGTGCAGGAATTGAACAGCAATTGCAGGAAAAATGGGGAGATAAAGTACAGGTTTTCAAAGCGTTTAACTTTTGCGCTCCCCATCTTCCCCACCAAGTTTTAGCCGAAATTCACAATCAAGGATTCGATAAACTTCTAATTTACCCATTATTAGTAGTTGATTCTATCTTTACCAGCGGTATCGCTTTAGAACAAGTCAATAAGGGTTTATCCCAAATGGCTGATGATGGAGAACATTGGTTAAAATCGCAGCGCTACATTCCTACTTTCTACAACGAACCCAAATACATCAAATTGTTAGCGAAACTTGTAGAAGAAAAGATATCAGCCGAATTAGCTCATGCTTATCTTCCTTCAGAAATTGGTATCGTATTGATGAATCACGGTTGTCCCCACAAAGCCAAAGGATTCACATCCGGGATTACCGAATCGCAAATACTTTACGATTTAGTACGAGAAGAATTAATTAATCGCTACCCATTAATCTCTGTAGGTTGGTTAAATCACGACACACCATTAATTGAATGGACACAACCAAACGCAGAGCAAGCAGCTAAAAACCTGATACAAATAGGTGCAAAAGCCATAGTATATATGCCAATCGGGTTTGCGACAGAAAACCACGAAACCCTCTTAGACGTACATCACATTATCCACAATATTGAGAAAAAGTATAAGAATGTGAACTGCATTCAAATGGATTGCGTCAACGACCATCATGAATTCATGATAATGGCTGCTGAGTGGGCTGATTCTCACATAGAAGAATTATTAGCAGAAGAAGCAACAGCAATTAATCCTTCGCAAGCAGTTGCTCATCATCATCATCATCATTGATAAATAGGGGATTGGGGATTGGGCATTGAAAAAACTTAAATATCAAATTCCCTTTACCTTTTTCATTCTTTATTCTCTCCTATATTAAGCAAAATGAACCGTGACGAAAAGTTGCGGTTCATTTTGTTTATAGTAATTTTGATAACTGATAATTGTTCACTGAAAATGGCTAAATTATTTGAATCAATAACCGAAGAATTACAAAAATTTATTGCAAAACAACAAATGTTTTTTGTCGGTACAGCACCTTTAAATGCTGACGGACATGTAAACATCTCTCCCAAAGGATTAGAGAGCTTTCGTATTCTTTCACCACATAAAGTTGCTTATCTCGATGTC
>JBCBHT010000290.1:0-8966 GCA_038525335.1 Cyanobacteria bacterium J06621_15
GTTAAGCGAAGCGCAACCCAACTCGGGTGTTGGGTTTCACTCCGTTCAACCCAACCTACGAATAAGTTGTTGTAACCACGCAAAATTAATGTGGCGGAGTACTACTATTCGACCACATTAATTTTGCAGGGTCGGTTTTTCTCGGTAACTTTGGAGACGTTATATATAACGTCTCTACATTATTGCGTCGGTAAAAAACAAATTAGTTAAAACTAATTAAATAAACTATTAGGTAAAAGACTTTTTCAATTTGTCTTTTTGCATAATCGATTGTTTGTCAATAGATTCTAATGATTGACTCATTATTTTACGGAGCTTTTGAGCTTCTAGATTTATGTTGAATTCTTTTTCTACTTTGCTTCTTCCTGCTGCACCAAATTTACTTCTTAGTTCACAATCGGTGAGTAATTTTTCTATGCTTTGAGCTAAGGATATTTTATCGCCAGCCGGTATTACGTAGCCGCTTACGTCATTTTCTACTAATTCGCTGATTCCAGCAATTTTTGGAGCGACTACGGGAACCCCTGCTGCCATTGCTTCCATCAAGACTACGGGAACTCCTTCGGCAAAACTCGACAAAACAAATACGTCTGTTTCTTCAAAGTATTTACGTACTTCTGCTTGAGATTTATAGCCTACAAAATTTACATTACCACTCAACCCTAAATCTACAGTCATCTGCTCTAATAAATTGCGATCGCTACCGTCGCCAACCACAGTTAAAATTACATCTGGGTGCTTCTGCTTTAGGTTAGTCAAGCTTTGCAGGAGAATCGGTAAACCTTTAGCAGCAGCGAGTCTACCAACATAAAGTAAGCGTTTTCCTTGTCCATTATGAGATGCTGGCTTAAATAATTCTGGGTCGATACCGCAATGAACTATGTGCATACTGTCCCATTTGTCAATCGGTGCAAATATCATTCCCTGACTGCGACAATAGTGACTTATACAACTAACAAATAAGGCTCTACCTATTTTCTCGTCCAGTCTCCAATGATACGGCTGAAAAAATATATAGGGTCCATGTAGGGTGAAGCTATAGCTAAAGCCTCCTAATTCTGCTGCTAACATAGCAACACTACAGCTAGAATCCCCGAAATGGTTATGTAGGTGTGGAATCCCCCTTTGTTTGATTTCCCAAGCTAGAATACCTGCTTCTAAAAAGTAAAAAAGCTGGTATAAATCTCCGCGCAATCCATGTAGTCTTGTTGACCAGGCTAGTTTAAGTGTTTTTAAATATCTAGCTGGGGAAGTTAGAAATAAGCCTAAATGGGATGCAATTATTTTTAAAGGTTTTGGAGGAAGAATATAGAAAGTTTGATTCCGTTCTTGTTTTTGTTCTTTTCCTACCATATGTTCTTCACCAGTAGGACGCACGGAAAAAGTATGTACTTCTACACCTTGTTGTCGAAGAGCGGCTACTTCACGTTGAATAAAAGTATCTGTAGCTCTGGGATATTCTCCTGTAAGGTAAGCAATCTGCATATATTTCTAAGAATAGGGAGTAGGAAATAGAGAACAAAAAATAGTATTTACTATTAGAATCATTTGATAAAATTAGTTTTTTTCGCCTAATAATAATTTAAATATTTTCAGCCTTTTTGAGCTTTAAATTTTTACTCCACTTAATCGATACTTTTTCGACAAATCTCCACATTAATGTAGCAACGACGATACTCATAGCAATTCCAATAATTAGGCAAATAAATTCACTCCAAATATAACGATTGAGTAGTTTATATCCGATAAAATATACTGCTCCAATAATCGAGATATGAGTTAAATATAAACTGTAGGAAATTTTACCTAAAAATTGTAACCATGACCAGTCTAAAGAGTCTTGCATACGATTAGCACGACCGACTCCTAGTAAAAGTAAAGCCATAATTGAACTGGTAATAATAAAACCTGAAGAATAGATTATTCCAGTAAATAATAATATTCCGGCATAAAGGTAAAAAAACCAAGGCTTTAAATAATTATGCCACGTCCAATAAGCAAAAACACCAAGAATAAAACTGTACCATAGCGGTAAGAATAATGTAGGTCTGCCATAATTTTGTAACACTCCTATGGGATACAAAGCGGCAAAAATTGCACTGGGAATGAATATCGTTAATTTACCCCAATTATTTTTCTGATAAGAATCAAGCAACTGGGCTAAACCTAAAAGAATACAAAATACTATAGAAAACTGAACTTCTAAACATAATGTCCAGTAAACATCATCAAAATGTTGCAGTTTAAATATATCTTGTACATAAAACAAATGGGCTATAAACCTGATGGCAGATAATGGTTGTCCCATTGGTTCAAATTCTTTACCTTTAGAATAAGAAGCGATGAAAGCAATACATAAAGTGATGACAATTGATACGTAATAAGCTGGACTCAGCCTGACAAAACGACGTAAAGTAAAATTTTTGAAATAGGCAAAGTTAACTCGAGTATTCTGTAACGAATAAGCAGTAACAAAGCCGCTTAAAACGAAGAAAATAGCTACTCCTAAACTACCCCATCGAAAGACTACATCTACAAACCATTGGGGTAATATACTAGTAAACAAAGAAATACGTCCGTCTGGGTCTGAATGACGCAAGACAACCCAGAAAGCTCCAAAACCACGCAGACCGTCTATAAATTGAAAATGAATTTTGGGCTTTACAACAGGCTTTTTTAATATTACTTGTGATTCCATTGATGTGCTACTGCTAAAAAATCCCTTATTTATTTGATTTATAGGTAAAAAAGAAGCTGATACTTTAACACCAAATTTATGGCTGAGGCATTAAGATACTGAAGTGACTTCTGCTGACTCATCAATTAAATCAATATCACTCAGACTACGCTTTAAAGCTTCATCTAAAGAATAGTAGGGTTGCCAATCGAGCGTATTTACCGCATTACTATTGCTGTAACGAAAACGTTTAAAGCGAGCTTCTAATCTTGCTGGTACAAAAATACCGGGTAGCTTCAGTTTCCCTAAAAACAAGACTTTATTAGATAACCAAGCACTTTGAGAAAATAAACGCATCACTGTCCAGTTAATCCCTACTGTAGAAGGTTTGTACGGTAATAGTTTTAAAATTTTAGACCTATATGCTTTCTGTGTTGGTAAATCATTATCAATGATATTTAAAGTCTTACCGACAGCTTCATTACGCACGCAAGCATTGACTATTGCACAAGCACAGTTTTCTACATAAGTTAGCGGAAGTTGAGCGTTTCCACCAATATTAACCCACAAACGATTTTTAATATTTATGCCTAAATGGGCATTCCATAAATTATTTTTACCGTAAACTATCCCTGGACGAAGAATTGTGACTTCTCCCTGATTTCTCTGTTCAAAATCTCGAAACAGCTTTTCTTGAATCAGCTTGGTTTGAGCGTAAACATCTCTTTGCCAAGGTTCCGATTCAATGGGAGAATTTTCGTCAATAGTTTCACCAGCAGGTATATGCAAGTAGTCGAATACGCTAAAGGTACTTACTGCTATTAAGCGCTTGATGTTCTCCGCTACCATTGCTCTGAGCAAATTTTCAGTAGCGGTAACTGTATTCGCGTACTGTATATCGTAATTACCTTGTTTGGCTGCGGCTAGATGTACCACAGCATCTACACCTTTCAAAGCATCTTCAATTCCTTGGGATTGGGTTAAATCGGTACGGATTAACTCTAAATTATCAGAATTACGCCAGGGTAAACGTTTTTCATCAGAAGTATGTCTGATAGCAGCACGAACTTGAAAACCGCGTCGTAATGCTTCAAAAACAGCATATTTACCTAAGAAACCAGATGCTCCTGTAACTAGTAATTTCATGCTTTAACAACCTCCGTACTTTTAATCAGCTTAACTTTGCGACTTAATTTTATGGACGGCTTTTCCACTAATTCATAGATAATGGCAGCAAAGCAAAGACTAGCGATTACTGCTACAAATAAACAGATAATTTCTGTTGATAGATTAGGTGTTAAGTATTTAAATCCTAAGAAGAAAACGCTTCCTACTACAATATTGTGAGTTAAATAAAGACTGTAAGATATTCGACCCAAGAACTGTAAAGGTTGCCAGTTTAAAAAATCTTGCATCCGATTAGCTTTACCAACTTCTAATAATAGAGTAGATATTATGATGCAGGTGATTGTAAAACCAGAAGATTGTACGATTCCTCCCACTAGCAAGATGGCTGCATATAAATAGAAATATTTGGGTTTCAGATTATCTTGCCAACACCAATAAGCAAATATTCCTAACAAAAAACCATAGTACAAGGGTAAAAAGAATAATGCACCCAATCCGTTATCTGACAATATGCCTAAAGGATAAAATAAGGCGAAAATTGCAGCAGGGATAAAAACTATTGCTTTTCCTAATTGTTTCCTATTGGATTTATCTAACCATTGGGATAACCCTAATAGGGCACAGAATACGAGATAAAATTGAATTTCTAAATTTAATGTCCAATAAATATTGTCAAAAGGTTTAAATCCAAAAAATTCGTGTACGTAAAATAAATGTGCGACGAATCTTCCTGTAGAAAAAGACTGACTCATCGGTGCAAAAGGCTCATTTTTTACAACCGATGACAATAAAGCAAATCCCAAGGCTAGGATAATTGCTACATAGTATGGAGGGCTAAGCCTGAGTAGACGACGTAGGGAGAAACGACCGACGTAACTAGGGTTAATCTTTGCATTACGCAGAGAGTGAGCGATGACAAATCCACTTAATACAAAGAAAATCGCCACACCCAAATTACCTAGTTTAAAGGCTATATATTCTAACCGGTCAGGCAAAAAATTGCTTAAATCCACTAGTTTTCCAGTTGCATATATGTGATATAAAACAACCCATATAGCACCTATTCCACGTAGACTATCAACAAAATGAAAATGGATTTTCTGTTTCTTTTTTTGAGTTCCCGATAAGGCTGATGTATTCATAATTTCGGTTTAGTATGAATTATTCTCGATACGACCTATAAAAATGCCATTCTCTTTTGAAATATAGTTTCCTCAACAAGCTCAACAGATAATTTTCTGCAAAAACGCTCAAGTTCTAAGTGCGTTAATCAATATTATTGGCTCGGAGCCATACTAAATTAGTAATTATTTCAGCCTAATATAACGGCTTTATTAAGCAGAGTTTCACGGCATTATATACTCTTATTATTTTCACCAAAAGCCCCTAACCTCTGTTCTTGTTAGAAGCATCTGACTTGAGTATTTAGAACTGTATTCAAGAGTAAATACTCGTTTAAAATTTAAGCACTTATAGACTCTCAACGCTACTATCATGCTTTTTTATTCAGGGAAATAGCTAAACATCCGATTCCGTCTAGTTTTTAATCCAATCATTTCGGAATTATTCAGCTTTAATTGCCGACAATCTTTACAATAACTTTAAAAAATGTTTTTTTTCTATATTGAAAATTTATATTCAAGCTATTTTACTTTCAAAAAATATTATGTTATGGTGTCAAATGTTTAAAGATTATGTAAATATAGTTTAAGAGCCGTAGCTTGTATTTACATAGCAACTAAAAGACTGGTTGAAGCAAAATTGACTTGTCTTAATTGCTAATTAAATCTAGAAGTAGTGCTAAATATAACTTTGATAGGAATACAGAAATCCTAGCATTTACCGAAATTTAGCTGTTATTACTTAAAAGAACTCGTATTAGTGTTTCCTCAATTATTTTCTAGTTATAGAGTTTTTAGTAATACATTAAAGGAGCGTCCATCGGTTTCTGTAAAAGTGCTGCCTTGCTCATAGTTGGAAGAGCAATAAACAGCCTCGGTTAATTAACTCAGCTTTAAAACAGATTCGCACGGACATTAAATAAAGTTATGACATCTTTGAAAAAGCTTGCTTACCGGGGAGCATTCTGGACAATTGCAGGTTACGGAATGAGTCAGGTAGTCCGTTTCGGCGGTAACTTAATATTGACTCGCTTATTAGTTCCAGAATTTTTCGGTCTAATGGCTGTTGTAAATACCTTGAGATTGGGTATAGAGTTATTCTCTGATATAGGTATTTCTCAGAGTATTGTTAATAGCAAACGCGGTGATGAGACTGATTTTTTAAATACAGCTTGGACGTTACAAATCATTCGTGGTTTGGTAATTTGGCTATTTTGTTTAATTTTGACATTGCCAGTAGCCTCGTTTTATGAAGAGGAACGACTGCTGTGGTTGGTACCGATTGTAGGGTTATCTTCGGTACTAGATGGATTTAGTTCCAGCAGCATTTTGACTCTGATGCGTCGGATAGACGTAAGAAAATCGACTTTATTTGATTTAAGCGTACAAATATTTACTTTACTAAGCTTAGTAGCTTTAGCTCGGCTTAGTCCGACTATTTGGGCTTTAGGGTTCGGAGTGGTCCTGGGTGCTGCATACAAAATGATAGGCAGCCACTTTTTAATTCCTGAATACAAAAATCGTCTTAAATGGGATGCAGATGCGGTAAAGGAGATTCTTTCCTTTGGTAAATGGATGTTCATGTCATCTGCTTTGATGTTTCTATCCGAACAGAGCGACCGTTTAATTTTAGCGAAACTGCTTTCTTTCCAGATGTTAGGGGTTTATACCATAGCTTACACTTTAGCTAATTTACCTCGTCAGGTTATTAAACAACTCAGCTATAAAGTGATTTTTCCCACCATTTCCAATCAAACCGAATTACCTCGTTCTACTCTCAGAAGCAAGATAGTCGGTCAGCGAAAATTATTGCTTATGGGATGCGCGGTACTACTAGCTGCTTTAATAACCGTAGGTGATTTGGTCATCGGTACGCTTTATGATGACAGATACACCCAAGCTACCTGGATGATGCCAGTTTTGTGTAGCGGTATTTGGTTTTCGCTGTTGTTTTACACGATTAATCCTGCTTTATTAGCAATTGGAAAACCTTTGTACCTTGCTCAAAGCAACCTAGCTCGTTTCGTAATGATTGGATTGGGGTTACCTTTAGCCCATTACGAATTCGGTTTAGTTGGTGCGATTGTGACAATTGCGCTCGGAGATTTACCTTTATATTGCGTTAATTTGTATGGGCTTTGCCAGGAAAGATTATCTTGTATTAAGCAAGATATTCAAGCAACAGCTTTTTATATATTGGTCTTAGCAATATTTTTGTCGATTCGATATTTTCTCGGATTTGGAATTCCGATTCAAGCAATAATTTAACTATTCACTAGAATTTATTCTATTTACATATTTTGTAGTAATTATTAGGTATTTACTATTAAATTCTCGGTAAAAGGTTAATAGCTTTTTTACTAGAAATAAGTATGAATTTGTCAAATTATTCGGGGGAATCAGCTATGGCAACGGTACAGATACAAACCGCTAAGAAAAGATTACGAGTAGTATTAGTAGCAGAGAACGTATCTCGCCGCATGGGTGGTGAATCGGGCAAGAATCTTTATTATTTTCATTTATTTAAGGAGCGTGGAATTGATTTAGAAATTGTTTGTCATGCAAGAGTTAGAGACGAACTTCGCAAAGAGTTTCCCGACGACCGAGATTTTAAAAGATTCCATTTTATCCAAGATAATGCATTACAAAATCTAATTTGGAGAATGGGAAAATTATTTCCTTATCGAATTGAAGATTTAATTTTTCTACAGATAGTGCATTGGATTACTCAAATCCGAGCTAGAAAGTTGGTGAAAAAACTTATCTCTAAAAAAGATATTGATATAGTGTTTCAACCTTCACCAATTACGCCCAAAGGATTAAACTTTATGTACAATCTTGGCGTACCAGTAGTACTCGGACCATTAGCTGGTGGAGTTGATTTTCCACCAGCTTTTCGCTATATGGATTCTAGATTTACAAATATAACTGTTACTTTGGGAAGAATATTCTCTAATTTTTTAAATCAAATAGTTCCAGGTAAGGTAAAAGCAGAAACTCTGATTGTTGCAAATCCTCTTACTAGGAAATCTTTACCGGTCGGCTGTAAGGGAAAGGTTTATCAAGTAATTGAATGTGGAGTAGATTTAGATATTTGGCAACCTAGAGAACAGCCACAATCCAATCCTGACAAACCAGTTCGCTTTGTTTATCTAGGTCGGTTTGTTGATTGGAAAGGAATAAAGTTTTTAGTTGATGCTTTTAAGCCAGTTGCGGAAAAAACAAACGCTGTTTTAGAGTTAATTGGAGACGGAGAGTTACGTCCAGAATTGGAAAAGCAAGTCAGCAATTTAGGTTTAGAAAATAACGTGAATTTTCGCGGCTGGGTAAAACGCGAAGAAGCGTCAAAATTGCTTTGCGAGTGCGATGTATTTGTAATGCCTTCATTACGTGAAGCCGGTGGAAATGCTGTCTTAGAAGCAATGGCTTTAGGATTACCTGTAATTGCAACAAGATGGGCTGGTCCTGCAAATACTTTACATCCCGACTGCGGTATTTGGGTCGAACCTACTTCCATAAATGGTTTTGTAAATGGTTTTTCAGAAGCAATGATTAAACTTGCTACGGAACCAGAACTTCGCCTACAAATGGGAGAAAATGGACCCCAAAGAATAAAAACAAACTATTTTGATTGGGATTCAAAGGTAGACAGGATTATCGAAATTTTCTATGAAACTTTAAAAGTTAAACCTAGTTCTAATATTAGTAATTCAAAGCGACCAAATCGAAAAATTGCATCAGGATATAATTAATAGTATATTTTGCTAGTTTTGATAGGTTGCAGTTATTCTCTACGATTACCAAGAAAGCTCTATCCATCATATTTATTGTGGTCGAATAGTACTACTCCGCCACATTAATTTTGATGACTTGATAAGACTCTTCTTAGGTTGGGTTTCACTAGGTTCAACCCAACCTATAAATATCATTGTGGCACCCCTCATAACTTATGTGGCGGAGGTAGTAGTCTGTCCCATTAAAAATTACTGGTGTAGAGACGTAGCAGTGCTACGTCTCCCGACGTTTGAAAAAAACAAACC
>JBCBHT010000291.1:0-8735 GCA_038525335.1 Cyanobacteria bacterium J06621_15
ACTTATTACCCATTACTTATTACTTATTACTCATTACTCATTACTTATTACTTATTACTTCTTACTTATTACTCATTACTTCTTACTTCTTACTTCTTACTTCTTACTTGTTACTTCTTACTTCTTACTTAACTTTGTGTTGGTTCAATACTGAGTAATTGACCATCTTGCTCATCCGTCAAAACGTATAAACCTCCATCGGGACCTTGACGGACATCGCGAACTCTTCGACCTATACGCATCGATTCTTCTTTGACAACATTACCGTTTCCATCTAAATCAATGCGACGAACATCACCAGAAACTAAACCCCCAGCAAATAAATCTCCTTTCCATACTCCGAAGCGGTCATTTGAATAGAAAGCTAATCCCGAAGGTGCTATAGAAGGAGTCCATACTACTTTTGGTTCCGGTACTCCGGGACGAGACTTAACATTGGAAACTGGTCCCCCAGAATATTCATCACTATAACTAACTTCTGGCCAACCATAATTTTTACCAGCTTCCATCAGATTCAGTTCGTCACCACCCCTAGAACCATGTTCTGTTGACCACAACCTATTATTAATTGGGTCTATAGTCATTCCTTGAATATTGCGGTGTCCGTAACTCCATATCGCTTTATCAGCATTGTCAGATGTCGCGAAGGGATTATCTCTAGGTATGGAACCGTCATCGTTTAAACGAACAACCTTACCAAAATGAGAATTAAGATTTTGAGCTTGTTTGCGGATTAAATCCCCATTAAGCTGAGTCGGTGGATTACCACCATCACCAATAGCAACTAGCATTGTATTATCTGGTAGCCAAACAATACGCGAACCAAAATGTTGACCCCCTGGTTTTGCTTGAGAAACCTCGAATATCACCTCCCAGTTTTTCAAAGTTGACCCGTCAAAAGTAGCTCTAGCAACTCTGGTTCGATTTGCTTGGCTAGTACCGTGAGAATAGGTAAAGTAAACAAAACGGTTTTTTTCAAAATTTGGATGTACCGAAACATCCATCAAACCCCCTTGATTAACTGCGAAAATTTCTGGAACTCCAGCTACAGGGTTAGCTTCTAAAGTTCCATTCCGAACGATTCGCACCCTTCCCGGTCGTTCGGTAATTAACATTGCTCCATCGGGAAGCCATTCCATACCCCAAGGTCGTTCTAAACCTCGTAATACGGTAGTGGTTTTGAAATTTTTCGCTTCAGCTACATTGTTGTCAGAAAACAGCGGACTATTAGCCGATGAACTATTAGAACTATTGGTATTTTGTGCAGTAGTTGATTGATTTGCACTTTGTGCGGAAGTGGAATTATCTGTAGAAGAACAAGATACAACAGCTAAGAGAAAAATTGCACTTAGCGTTGCTGTGATTGGACGAATTATAGGAGTTTTCATCAGTTATCAGTTTTTAAGCTGCATTATTCTTGTAATCAATTTATTTGTCATTTTGACAGACATAATTAGCTACAATCGCAAAACTGTTTTCGAGTGTGACAAAAAAACATGACAACAAAATGACAGTCAATTAAAAACTTATCAATTCGTAATTAAACTTCAATATCATAATTGAAATAATTCGTTGAAAAGGGAACAGTTTACTGAGAATTCTATAAGTAGGGTGCTGTGACGGTCACCATAATTCACCGAACATAATCAAATAACTTCCGGATACCGTCACGCACAATATTTTATTACTTAAAAAATCAAAATCAAAGAAGTTGTTTTTAATCAATTATTATTCTTAAGTTAAAGACAATTAGGCAACGGATGGTAAGAGGTGGAAGCGGATAGGTGATTGGTTAATCCGTTTAACTTATTCTATCCGTTGCTAATCTATTTTTTCATTTCCAATCAATTACTGTTCCTAATTTAATAGGAACTTCAAAGCAAAATGCTTTCAAATAGACGCTAAGGTATAATCGGATATTTGATTTTCTATTGAAAACTTGAGAGAATTAGGCAACGGATGGTAAGAGGTGGAAGCGGATAGGTAATTGGTTAATCCGTTTAACTTATTCTATCCGTTGCTAATCTGTTTTTTCATTTCCAATCAATGATTGTCCCTAAGTTAATAGGAACTTGTCGTCTTTACCTTTGTACAACTGCTGCTGCAAGTTTCCAATCAATGATTGTCCCTAAGTTACTTTTATAAATTACGCCTAACGTGAATTAAAAACCTCCCTTATTCTACAAGGGTTTTGAAGCTCGCTTAAATCCATATTTTTAATTTACCAACGTAACAATAATGATTTGAGCGATTAATTCACATAACACGTAAATTAATATCTGCCAAGTTGGCAGCTAATTTAATGTGAATAATGATAGCATTTGCGATGCTCGTAGTTATTATTATCGTCAATCCTAACTAATTCTATGATGTCAAATTTATTTCATCTGTTAACTTTAATTAGACATAAATATGTATTTTTAAATACGGTATTATTTTCAACAAGCACTAGGAAATCGGGTTTCTTGTGGTGAAACATTATTATGTGGTTATGAAGCGAGAAAAAACCCGGTTTTTAATACTGATAAAAGATATAAGGCTTAAACGATAAAGCTGGATAATTAGTAAAACAAGTACCTTAAAATTAATCTATATTGTTAAAATCAAACAATAACTTATTGCTGATGATTCGAGTACCGAATAATGGTAATAGTTTAATTGAAACGTTAATTTAATTTTTAAAGTCTTAAGCGCTAATCTTTAAGGCATGTAACGCCAAATTTTATGGTTTAGGGTCAAAATTATGAACTTATAGCTGAATAATTTACCCGTAACCTGAAATACTGCCATCTACCAGGAATCTCGTAAAAATAATCTCTGCGTGAATCGGGAGCAAGTATGAAAAGTGATATAGCAGTAGAGAAGTTACGTCGCTATAAGGAGTATGCAGAATCGGTACTTCAAAGTCTGGAGTTGGTTTCGGAAAATCCTCCACCCCAAGAAGACTGGGTTCCGACAAGTATCCATGAAAACATTCAGCGTCTGGTACAGTCTGCTCGTTCTACTGTAGAATTGGCTTCTTCTCCCGTCAAAATTGGGGTGATGGGGGAATTTAGTAGCGGTAAAACTCTGTTAATTGGGAGTTTAATTGGTTTTGCGGATGCTTTACCGGTGAGCGAAACTCCTTCTACAGGTAATGTAACTGCGATTCATTTGGTACAGCAGCAGCAGTTACAGACGACGAGAGTTAGTAAATTTAAGGTTGAGTATCTTTCCCATGAAGGTGTCAAAGAATGTTTGGGTTTTATGCTCAAGGTGGTGGAAGGTAGAGCGAAGTTAGCGGAGGTACCCGCAGCACCTTTAGCGACTTTGAAAAGTTTGTATCCCACAACTTTTGTCGATACTAATGGAATTTTAACTTGGTGCGAGCAAGCATGGAATCAAACCCAAAGTTTGGAATTACGCGCTTTATTACGGGAAGTGGTGGTATTCGTTCGCACTTACAGCGCATACGGTAAAGATATCTGCGGTCGAGGTTACGAAATTGACCATTTTACTGCGAATAAGGGTTTGAGATTATCGGAACCTCCGATGAATATTTTGGAGTTGAAGTTTCGCGATTTACCTTCATCTCCCAAGCGTTGGGAAACTTTCGCGCAGCCTTCAGCGAGGGATTTACACAATAGTTTCTCGTTGATTCGACGGATAGATATTACTGTTGAGGTAGCAAAACAGATATGGAATTTATCCGGGTTACAGGGTACGAATGAGTTTGTTTTGTTGGATTTTCCCGGTTTGGGTGCGGCTGATTCTGGTATCAGAGATACTTTTCTGTCGTTGAGGGAATTGACTGAGGTACAAACGATTTTACTGTTGCTCAACGGTAGGTATCCGGGGGGAGTAACAGCAGCAAAAATTCGCAGTATGTTGGAGCGGGATAAGGGACAGGATTTAAGGGATAGGATTATTGTTGGTGTGGGGAGGTTTAATCAGCTTCCTTTGACCAGTCGCGATGTTTTGACGATGGATGAGGTTTTGGATGAACCTTTATTATCAGAAGAAGCTGTTCTAGAAAAGTTGAGAATTCTGCATTTAACTCTTGCTAGTGCTAGTAATTTGACGACTGAGAAGAAAAATATTGTTTTGTTATCACAGCTTTATGGGTTGACGAAGCAAGGGGAGCAATCTTCTTTGATACAGGTTTGTTCTCCGGAGTTTTTACCAGATTTAGAGAAACCGAATCAACCCGACGAAATTCAGCTACGGGAAAAATGGCGTAAGTTGGGGGAGATGTTACCGACTTCGAGTACTTTACACAAACAAATTAGCGATTATGCAGAAGATGGTGGGATAAGTCGGTTACGTTCTTTATTAAAAGACCATGTGGGACAACATGGAATGAAGCAGCTTTTGGAAGATACTCAAAGGTCTGCTCAAACGGTAATGAAGGAGCAAAATAATTTAAAAGGTGTGTTGGAACAGATTCCTGCTTATATTCCGATGGTGGAGAATCCCGCTTTTTTGGAATTACGAGAAAAAATTGAGAATTTGGTGACAACATATCGTTATTTTCAGGAAGATTTAGAAAAACAACCGATGTTAAAAAATCGGACTGGGTTAACTTTGAGTGATGTTGTTAAGGATGAGTTAACGAATAAGATATTTTTTGAGTGGAGCGAGTGGACTTTATTATTTGATAGGACTAAGAACGGGACGATTAATTTTACTAAGAGTGAAAGTATTTTTGAGGAAGACGAGGAAGAAGATGCAATTCCTACCCAAAGCGATGATTTTTATAATCCGTTTGTGAAAACGGTTAATGAAATGCAATCTTTTGCTCACGAACGAACAGCGGAAACGGTAAAAGATTTATTTAATAAGTTATCAGCAGAAGTACAGTTAGAAAGAAATAAAATTAAAGAAATAATTCAACCGCAAATGGAGCAGCGGATTCAGGAGAAATTTGGGAAGAGGGAAACTCGTTTATATCGGTATTTATTAAGAGCAATTGACCCGACAAATAAATGGCAAAATTTAATTATTCAACACAGTGGATTAGCGAATAGTGCTGTACCGATAAATGCTGAGAGTTTATTTCCTTTAGCAAGAAAAGACGAACAGCATCAAAAAGGACAAATATTTGATTGGAGTCCCGACAAACAATTTTCAGTACCACCAAGACCATTTAATCATCAAATTGCTGTCTTAAGATTGCGGGATGAAATTACCGCGAGTGCTGGATTACATTTGATTCAATATGTCAGCGAATTGACGAAACAAGTTAAAGGTTCTTTCTCAATGGCATTAAAGGAGATAGTTGATAGTTTACAGGAATTATTGAAATCGAAACACGAACCGTTGTTAAGATATATTGCTTCTGCTGAGGAAACTACTGCTGCTTCCACACCGGAATGGTTAGATACTATGAAGCGAATTACTGTTATTTCTTATCCGGAATAATCAATTATCAATGAACAATGAACAATGAACAATTATAGTTATTTGAATTAATTTTTTTAGTGGGAGTATCTTGCTCCCTAGTAATAATCAATTATCAATTACCAATTACCAATTACCAATTACCAATTACCAGTTACTAATTATTATTCAATATATTTGGCGCTAAAGCGCAACTACGAACCAATTACCAACTACCAATTACCAACTAATCCAAAATCTAAAATCTAAAATCTAAAATCCAAAATCTAAAAAATGCCTGTAAAAATAGAACTTTTCAGTCGTTATCAATTACGTACTAAGGAAACTGACCCGTTACTTTTATTATTACCGGTTGTGGAGATAAAACCGGTTGATAGTCCTAATTCTCCGTTTATTTCTTCGATTGAAATTAAGGTTTTGGGACAGCGTTCGGAATTAGCAAAACAAATTGAATCGGCTTATAAAAGTGTTAGTTTTAGTACTGATAAATTACTTAGACTGACTTCTCCACAGCGGTTGAGACAAAATGATTGTGTCTGGAATCCACCTTTACCCAAGGGGATTGATTTGACTTTACGGGTGAGTGCTGAGTATTTCGATGCTGATGATATGGGTAGAGCTATTCTATCTGTGAAAAAAACTGCTGCTGCTGATTGCAATATTTGGACTTTTGCTGAAGAAAATGCTCGTTGGAGAAATCCGGAACTTAGTGAAATTACCAATCAAAATATGATAAGCGAAAACAATATTCTCAATCACTCTTCATTGGTTATTTCGGAAAATCAACAATCTCAAAAATCTGATATAACTTATCCCGGTTGGTTTGCGATTGATTTTGGTACTTCTAATTCTACGGTGACTCTTTACGACCCGAAGGTGATTGTCACTCCTCATACTTTACCAAGCGAACAGGAGGAAAAGTTAAGCGAACAATTGGCTTTTTGGTTAACTCAACGACCGGTTGATGAAATTCCGGGTATCGGTCGCGATGCTTGGGATGCTGAGTGGCAAAAGTTATTTTCACACCTCAGTAAAAACTTGCAAGATTTTAATCCAGCAAATTTACAGCTTTTACGAGGTGAGCAGTTATTAGAAGCAATTAGAGAAATAGAAATCTGTCTGAGCAAGCGCTTGGGCTGGTTTCGTCGGGCTGCGAGTAAAAGATTAAATCAAATTTATCATCAAGTTTTTCGGGTTCCGGCTTTGGAATGGCAAAGTTTGTTACCGGTGGAGTTGGATAAGGATAGACGGTTAAATGAAATTCCTTCGGAGTTGGAGGTGGTTAATTTAGAACCTTCTTTACCAACTCAAGACCCAAGTAAGGTAAAGGTAATGTTGGGAGAACAAGCTTATCAGCACCGATTGGATGCTATTAAGCAAGGGGAAGATATTGACGGGAGATTTTTGCATTCTCCGAAGCGTTATTTTGGTCAGGAGCGCAGTTTTGATATTAGTTTGGATGGTAAGGAAGATAGTATTCCAGTTAATCAACTTTTACAAGCTGCTTACGCTCAGTTGATTGAATTAACTCAAAAATATCGTCAAAGATATCCGGGTAAATGTAGCGATGGGGATTTCTATCGTGCTGTTTTGACATATCCTACTATTGCTTCTCCATTTATTCGTCGAGAAATCGAAAGTTTGGTGAAGAAACTGGGTATTGAAGACGTACAAATGGCTTATGATGAAGCGGTTTCTGCTGCTATTTTCTTTTTATGGCAAGAATTTGGTGGGGATTTAAATTTAGGGATAGAATCTTTTAAAAGTCGCTGTCGTCACGATGGGAATAAATGGTGGCAAAATGTTTTAGTGTTGGATATTGGTGGTGGAACTACCGATTTAGCTTTGATTCGATTGACGTTGGAAGAACTCGACCCCTTTGAACCTACCGAAGATAGAGGTGATGGTGGTCGTTATTATAAGTTAACTCCGAAATTATTGGGTTCTTCCGGTCATTTACAGTTGGGTGGTGAATTAATTTCGTTACGATTATTTTTGTTATTAAAGACAGCGATAGCAGATTGTTTGTTGAGTGCTGTCAGTGATGATATTTTACCTAGAGATGTATTGAAAGTTCAACCGGAAGAATTGAACGAACGCTTTTTAGATAACGGTAAATATCGGAAGGGTTCGCTATTAGCTTGTGTAGATAAAGAAATTCGCGAAGGTGATACTTATAAGGAAGCTTTAAACGACGCTGAAAAAGTTTTACCTACCCGTTGGAAAAATCGTTCGTCCCGTTCTCAAACATTTTACGACCTTTGGGAACATGCTGAAAATGCGAAATTAGCTTTGGGACAAAAACGTTTTCTGGGAAAAGGTATTCCAGAAGCGATATTCGTTTTAGACGGACAGCAAATATCGGAATTACTTTTCCAAAACGATATTCAATTACCTACAGATGTAGTTGATAAGATTAGCGTTACTTTAACCCAAGAACAATTTGATAAAGCAGCTTCCCCAGTAATTCAAGAAGCAATTGGTATCGCTTCCGGGTTAATTGAAAATGCTTTTAAATCAAAGTTCGTCAGCGAAATCAATTTTATTGAGCAAGACGAGGAGAAAGCAAAGAAAGAACAGGTAGACTGGTTAATTTTATCCGGTAAAACCTGTAATTTAGAACTTGTAGAACGCGAACTTTATCGAGTATTTAGTAAATCAGATTATTTTGTCTGGAATGAAGAAAGAGTCACCTTTGAGCCAGAATACACCAAATTAGCTACATCAGCCGGAGCTTGCTTTGCTGAAAAACTGCGTCAATTAAGCTTCTCTCCCCAAGAATCCAAAGATTTACTCAGAAAAGGAGCAAATCAACTTTATATTGATGTCAAAAACTTATTTTACTTCCTACCTTGCTCCTTCGTCAGAGAAGTTATTGGTGGAAGTCCAGTTCCAATTTTTCACGCTGGACAAGAACTGTATCAACTCAAAGCTGAAGAAGGAACGGCTAAATTACGCAGCAATTGGTTGGGGATGCAGTTAACCAATAATATCCGCAGACAAGACTTTGAAAAAATGAAGTTACAGCTATGGGGAAGCTATAACGGTGATGCTTTGATGAAAAAATTGGGAATCACCGAAGACGACTTTAAAAATAATATCAAAGTTCAATTTGAAATCAATCAAAAACTAGATATTGACTTATTACTTTGTCGTGGAACTCCCCATTATTTAATACCACTAAATATTCCCAGCGTAGACGCAGCAAAAGCAATCGGAAATCAAGAACTAATCACCGATGAATCACAAGTAATTTGCGATATAGCAGTTAACGTCGTCGAAGCAGCAAACGCATTAAAAACAGACGCACATACAGTATTATTTAAATCGGGAAAAGATTACAGCAAAGAACTACG
>JBCBHT010000292.1:0-8727 GCA_038525335.1 Cyanobacteria bacterium J06621_15
TTCGAGAATGATTCGGCTCCTCGAAGGTCTACCGGTGGTGCTTCTCGCACTATATTCGAGAATGATTCGGCTCCTCGAAGGTCTACCGGTGGTGCTTCTCGCACTATATTCGAGAATGATTCGGCTCCTCGCAGGTCTACCGGTGGAGGTTCTCGCACTATATTCGAGAATGATTCTGCTCCTCGGAGGTCTACCGGTGGAGGTTCTCGCACCATATTCGAGAATGATTCTGCTCCCAGACGAAGTACCGGTGGGGGTGCTCGCGATGGTCGTCGCTATTTAAACTACCTAAGTAGCAGGGTAGAACAACCTGCTGCGATTTTGGCACTTTTACCTCAAAGCTATTACGGAAAAACAGTTTCTCAACGTCCTGAAATCTTCGTTTACGTACCCAAATCAGCAGCAAGAGATAGTGTTTTTAGCTTAAAAGATACTCAAGGAAATACTGTATATGAAATGAATGTTCCAATATCAGGACAACCTGAAATTATTTCTATCAAAGCTCCAACTAAGCTAGAAATAGGTAAAGAATACAAGTGGTTTTTAGCATTAAAAACTGATGGACAACTGAGTGCTAGAACACCTTATGTTGATGGTTGGATTAAACGGGTTCAACCGAATCAAAAAATAAAAGCGTCAATGCAGCAAACCGATTTACTCCAGCGGGCTGAAACTTTCGCGGAACAAGGTATTTGGTATGACTGCGTAGCAACTTTAGCTAAATTAAGAGCTTCTCAACCAAATAACCAAAACTTAGAAAAAGAATGGGTAGAATTGCTTGAATCTGTTGGACTCAATCAAATTAATAAAGCTCCCATTGTGGCTTTTAATCGATTTTAAATACTAATGTCTCGATTATGATTTCTAATCAGACGGTTTCATCAATAAAACCGTCTTTTTATATTTAGCTCAATTTTTTGTTTCCTATTATCTTAAATTAAAATTTTACATGAAAATCTAAAACTAAAATCTTGAATTTAAATATATGTGGCATAAATTAAAGTCTTTTTTTAAACATAATAGGAGCATTTTTATTATTACCCCTACCATAACAGCTACTGTTATAGCTGCACAGGGTGTAGGATTATTTAATTTATCAGAGTGGCGAACTAGAGACTCGTTTTTTAGCTTGCGCTCGCAATTACAAAATAAATCGGATTTAGCTACAAAAATTATAGTAGTAACTATTGATGAAAAAGATATCGAGTCTGTAGGAGAATGGCCAATTCCCGATACTTCGCTTGCTGATTTGCTTGATAAAATTAGGAAACAAGAGCCTCGGGTTATTGGTTTAGATTTATACCGCAATTTACCTGAAGGGAAGGGATACGAACAATTAGCAGAAGTATTTAAAACTACTCCAAACTTGTTTGGAATAGAGAAAATTATCGGAGATAAAGTTGACCCACCACCGGAGTTGAAAAAGAAGGGACAGGTCGCTTTAGCTGACTTAATTCCAGATAGCGATCGCCACATGCGTCGTGCTATGTTAACTGCTGTGGATGAGAATGACGAAAACACTACCAAAGTGGGTTTGGGCACTACTGTTGCGTTGAAATATCTGGAAAAGGAAGGAATAAAATTAGAAGTTGTAGACGCGAAACAAAAAAAATATAAGCTAGGTAAACAAATTCACCTACCGTTGAAAATTGGGGAAGCTGGTTACACAGAAAAAGACGACTTAGGTGGATATCAAATTATACTCAACTGGTACGGTTCAGAAAAAGTATTTACTAAAGTAGCAATGCGCGATGTCATAGCCGAAAAAATACCGAAAGATATGATGAAAAATTCTATGGTATTTATCGGTTCAACTGCTGCGAGTACCAATGATTTCTTTGCTACTCCCTATAGTTCCTCTTGGTTCAATGAGGGAAAACAAACTCCAGGGGTTGTGGTTCATGCCAATGTAGCATTGCAATTGGTTCGGGGAGCAATAGAAGGGAACAAAAATATAACAGGTTTTTCAACAATATATTTTTGTCTTTGGATAGCTTTATATGCAACTATCGGTTCTGTTGGTAGTTGTTTTTTAGCTAGTAATAGTAAAAAAAAGCTGCTCCCTGGAGGAAATATTTTATGGTCAACTATAGGAATTAGTATAGGATTAATTGGTAGTAGCTACTGGATGTTTTTGAATGGTTTACTAATACCACTTACCCCAGCTTTGGCAACTCTAATTAGTAGTGTAGTAGCAACAACTAATGCTTATAAACATAAGAGACTTGAGGAGGCAAATCGTCAGTTAGAAGCTGCGAATAAACAGTTAGAAAGTGCTAACAATAAATTATTAGATTACTCCAAAACATTAGAAATAAAAGTAGAAGAAAGAACCCATGACTTAAAAGAAGCAAAGCTCGCTGCTGATAGTGCGAATCAGGCTAAAAGTGATTTTTTAGCAAATATGAGTCACGAATTACGCACTCCACTTAACGGTATTCTTGGCTATGCTCAAGTCTTAGAAAGAAAGCAGGATATTACCGGAAAAAGTTTAGAAAGCGTAAATATTATTCATCAATGTGGTTCGCATCTATTGATGTTAATTAATGATATTTTAGACCTTTCTAAAATTGAAGCTCGTAAATTAGAATTATTTCCCAGCACCGTTCATTTTCCAAGTTTTTTGAATAGTGTGATTGAAATATGTCGGATTCGAGCCGAACAAAAAGGTATTTCATTCAATGTTGTTTTAGATGAAAATTTACCCGTTGCTGTAGAAGTAGATGAAAAACGCTTGCGACAAGTGCTGATTAACTTAATGGGTAATGCGATTAAATTTACCGATGAAGGTGGAGTTACCTTTAGAGTTAATTGTCTCGAACAGCAAAATATAGATATAGATACAAATAACAATAAAAATCAGAGCCAAAATCAGAACCAAAATCACAATAATAATCTCTGTACAATTAGCTTCCTTATTGAAGATACTGGTGTAGGTATGTCACCAGAACAGTTAGAGAAAATTTTTAAACCTTTCGAGCAAGTTGGTGATGCTGGGAAACGACCTGACGGTACTGGTTTAGGATTGACAATCAGTCAAAGAATTACAGCATTGATGGGTAGTCAAATTAAAGTAGCAAGTATTTTGGGTGAAGGAAGTACTTTCTCCATCGAGCTGGATTTACCAATTAATAATGAATATGCAACAGAAATAATTGCAAATCAACAAAAAATTACTGGTATTAAAGGAAATATACCGCTAATTCTGATTGTCGAAGATGAGCAATATCACCTCAGTGTATTCAAAAATTTACTACAGTCAATTAGCTTCCGTACCTTAGAAGCAACAGATGGTGTAGAAGGGCTAAAATTAGCAACCGAAAACAATCCAGATGTAATTTTATTAGATTTAGCGATGCCTAACATGGATGGTTTTGAACTGATGGTCAAACTTCAAAGCAATCCCCAAACATCTTCTATTCCAATAATAGTTTCTAGCGCTAGCGTTTTTGACGAAGATAGACAGCGTAGCTTAGAAGCAGGAGCAAAAAGCTTTTTACCCAAACCTTTACAAATAGAAGAACTAACCAAAACATTAGAGAATCTCTTGAGCTTGGAATGGATTTACGATAAATCAAATTCAAAATCTGATTCAAATTCACAAAATCTTCCATCATCTGAATTATCTTCTTCTAAAGAAAATGGCTCCGGTCAAACCGAGATAATTCCTCCATCAAAAGAAATTATCGAGCAACTATATCATTTAGCAATGATGGGTGATATTCCAGCAATTGAGGGAATACTAGAAGAAATCGCAACTCAAGACAAGCAGCTATTAGGTTTCGTGAAAGAAATAAATAAGCTTGCTAGTAGTTTCCAAACTGCGAAGATTCGTAAATTTCTCAAACAGTTTCTGAATATGGAGTCATCACAAAAATGAACGATATTTTATCTCAAAAAATGCATATTCTTCTAGTTGACGACAATCCAACCAATCTCAAAGTACTATTTGAAGCTATAGGTGGTTATGGTTGGAAAGCACTAATGGCTACTGATGGAGAGTCAGCAATCGAACAAGCAGAATACGCAAAGCCAGATTTAATTCTTCTTGATGTAATGATGCCAGGTATTGATGGATTTGAAACCTGTCGGAGGTTAAAAGCTAATCCTACAACCGAAAATATTCCCATTATTTTTATGACTGCTCTTTCCGAAACCACAGATAAAGTCCGAGGGTTAGAAATTGGTGCAGTTGACTATATAACAAAACCCTTTCAGCAAGAAGAAGTTATTGCTCGATTAAAACTACATTTAAAACTTTCTTTACTCAATCGTAAACTCGAACAGCAAGTACAACAACGCACTACAGAATTAAGTCAATCGGTAGAAAAGCTACAACAAACACAATTACAGTTAGTTCAAAGCGAAAAAATGTCTACCTTGGGACAACTTGTAGCGGGTATTGGACATGAAATAAATAATCCGATTGGTTTCATCGCTGGGAGTTGCTCCAATATCGAAGAATACCTCAAAGATATTTTTAGTTTAGTGGAACTTCAGCAGGAAAAACTAGCGGATTCGGATGATGAAGAAATCGAAGAATTGATTGAAGAGATTGACTTAGAGTACCTGATGGAAGATTTGCCAAAGTTAATTCAATCAATGAGAAACGGAATCACTCGTTTAAAAGATATCAGTTTATCTCTAAGAACTTTTGCTCGTTCAGATATTGCACATCAGGTAGAATATCAGATTCACGAAGGATTAAATAGCACCTTAATGCTGCTAAAACATAGACTTAAAGATATTGGAAGTCGTCCAAAAATTGAGGTTGTTAAAAGTTATAGCGAAATACCATCAATTACTTGTTATCCCGGACAACTAAATCAAGTATTTATGAATATTGTCGCGAATGCAATTGATGCATTTGACGATTTACATGAAAGTCACAGCGAACAGTTAGCTGCTTCACCATATACCATTACAATTACCACAAGTGCAGATTCTGCTCAACAAACCGTTTCCGTTTGCATTGAAGATAACGCTTTGGGTATGACTCCCGAAGTACAAGCTAGAATATTTGAGCAGTCTTTCACAACTAAACCTGTAGGTAAAGGAACCGGATTAGGATTAGCAATTAGTCAGCAAATTATTGTCGATAAACATAATGGAAAAATAGATTGTTTATCGACTCCTGAAAATGGTACTAAATTTATAATTACTTTACCAATTTAGATTTGATTTCAAGTAATTGGGTATATTTGTGATTAAAAAAACTTAATAATATTTTTTATTTTAGATAAACACTATATAAAGCGATTAATAATTGGTAATTGGTAATTGGTAATTGTTAATTGTTAATTGATAATAGCAATATCAAAATTTTAGCTATGGGAACATCTCATTTGCTATAAATATCAAGCAAGACGCTCCCACTACTAAATGAAAAACTAGAAATACTACCTTTTTTACCTTTTCTTACCCATTACCTATTACCAATTACCCATTATCTATTCCCTCCTACCTTCCTTGAGCTTATACTCATTTTTCAGTAACAATTTTTTGGTCGTAAATAATACTACAAATAATAGCAAAACTTGGATTTCCCAAGGTGCTAAAATCAAGCTCAAAACAAGACTAATAATTGCGAATAAACCTACGAGATATCCCACTTCATCGTTACATCTATTGTAAATATAGCTAGTAATTACACAGATAGAAAGTGGAATCAGAAAAAACAAAGCCATCTTTTCTCAACTCCGAATTCAAAGCATTTGCTTTTGTGCAAATGTGATAAAGCTGCGGCAAGGAGCGTATGTAATCAATATTACACATTGTCGCATTTTGCTGCAACATCTTACCTATACAAACAAGATTAAGGATTAATAATCCGAATGTTTTCTAATAGTGACGGTATACTAGCTTATCACTATATACTAATGCCCCCAAAATTATATAGGGCGTAAAATTACTTTTTATGTAGTGTTTCTTTAAGAATCGCAGAAAGATGCTAAATATTCCCCAACTGCTAGCCACAGAACTCAATCTCAAACCTTTTCAGGTACAAAACGCACTTGAATTATTCGCTGAAGGTGCAACCATTCCTTTTGTAGCACGCTACCGTAAGGAGCGTACCGGGGAGATGAATGAAACTCAGTTGCGTGATTTGTCCGATAGGTTTACTTATCTTACCGAATTAGAAGATAGAAAATCAGTAATATTAAATGCTATTGAAGAACAAGGTAAACTTACCGAACAATTAAAAAAGCAAATCGAATTATGTTTGCAAAAAACGGAATTGGAAGATTTATATTTACCATTTCGTCCCAAACGTCGTACTCGGGCTACTATTGCTAAGGAAAAGGGACTTGATAAGTTAGCTGATTTGATAAAATCATTAAATGTCAAAAATATTGCTGGTGGTGACTTGAATGCAGAAGCAGCTAAATATATTAATTTAAAAAATCCAGAAAAAGAAGTTAAAACCGCAGAAGATGCGCTCAAAGGTGCTAGCGATATTTTAGCGGAAGAAGTAGCAGAAAAAGCTTCTTTAAGGGCATATTTGCGCGAAATGCTCTTAGAAGAAGGAGTATTTGTTTCTAACATTAAAGATGAGCATCCCGAAGGTACGACAAAGTACGAAATGTACCGCGATTATCAAATGAGAGTTCGTAATATTGCTCCTCATAATATGTTGGCTTTATGTCGGGGAGAAAAGGAGAAAATATTAAGTTATGAGATTGCTTTTGATGAAGACTACGTACTTGAATATCTAGAGTCTCAAGAAATTCGCAGCAGACAACCAGAAATTCGCAAATTTTATCAGCAGATGCTCAAAGACGCATTTAACCGTTTAATGAAAAACTCGCTGACCAATGAAGTAATATCTGAGAAAAAAGAATTTGCAGATATTGAATCAATCAAAACATTTGAAACTAACTTACGTAACTTATTATTGTCAGCACCAGCAGGAATGAAACCCGCAGTCGCGATTGACCCTGGATTTAGAACTGGGTGTAAGGTCGCGATATTAGATGAAACTGGAAAATTTTTAGAGTATCAAGCCATATTCCCCCATACTGGAGCCGTAAAACGCAGCGAAGCCGCGAAAACACTGCAAAATCTGATGAAAAAATATCAGGTTGAATTAATAGCCATTGGTAACGGTACAGCTTCTCGCGAAACTGACGAATTTGTTGCAGAAGTTTTGCAAAATATGCAAATTAAGCCAATCAAAGTTATGGTCAACGAATCCGGTGCTTCTATATATTCAGCTAGTAAAGTAGCAATTGAAGAATTTCCCGAATTAGATGTTACCGTCCGTGGAGCAATTAGTATAGGTCGTCGTTTACAAGACCCCCTCGCTGAATTAGTAAAAATTGACCCCAAATCCATCGGAGTCGGACAATATCAACACGACGTAGACCAGAAATTGCTCAAAAAGAAACTAGATGAAACCGTAGAAAGTTGCGTTAACTACGTGGGAGTTGACTTAAATACAGCATCAAAAGAACTTTTAACTTCCGTTTCCGGAATTTCATCCACCGTGGCTAATAATATAGTTCAATATCGCAACGAAAACGGAGCCTTCAAAAATCGTCGTCAATTATTAAAAGTACCAAAATTAGGACCAAAAGCATTTGAACAAGCAGCAGGATTCTTAAGAATTCGCGGTGGTGAGAATCCCTTAGATAATACAGCAGTGCATCCCGAAAGTTATGCAGTTGTGAAAAATATTGCAACTGATTTAAAAGTAGAATTAAAACAAGTTACTCAAATAGCCGAAAATCTCAAAAAAGCCGATTTAAAAAAATACGTTACCGACAAAGTAGGGGAACCGACATTAAGAGATATTATCGGAGAGTTAGAAAAACCAGGAAGAGACCCTCGTGCTGAATTTAAATATGCAACTTTCAAAGAAGGAGTCAACGAAATTTCCGATTTAGAGGAAGGAATGGTATTAGAAGGAATTGTGACAAACGTTGCTAACTTTGGTGCTTTCGTAGATGTAGGAGTGCATCAAGACGGTTTGGTGCATATATCCCAATTAGCAAATCAATTTGTTAAAGACCCGAAAGAAATAGTTAAAGTTGGGGAAGTTGTCAAAGTTAAGGTGTTGGAAGTTAATCAGAAATTGAAGCGGATTGGGTTGTCGATGAAAGCGGTGAGTCAATAACCTCACCCCAGCCCTCTCCTTGTTAAGGCTGCCGTGTACACACAAGTACCCTCCGCATACGTTTCAGGGATTTTAGACCCCTTAAATCGTCATTGCGAGGAGGAACGACGAAGCAATCCCAACACTTTGCGATGATCCACAGCTTCGCTGAATGCTTCGCTTCGCTCGCAATGACAGCCTTTTAGCGATTTTTACCTAAATCCAAAAGTCGCTTCTAGGTAGGATTTTAAGACTTGTGTGTACACCGCAACCTTCTCAAGGAGAGGGAGCCAGAGGTTTTTAGGATTAAAATAAATCAATCAATTGTGTAGAGACGTAGCAATGCTACGTCTCCCAATATTTAGATTATCAACAACAATATAGCGATAAGTTAAGATGTTAATTCAGGTTAAAAGCGCAAATATCTTTGTGTTTTATAGATTATTCATAATGCGCCGTAAGTTAACATTTTATTATTGAAATAATATGTTTGAAAAATGGAATTTTGCTTGAAGGCAAGAGATATTATATAGCAGTTTCAGTTGAATAGAATACACCCCTATCCAAGTTAGCGGCTACGGTGTACACACAAGTACTAAGTGGGTAAGCAAAATTAATTGTGTCATTGCGAG
>JBCBHT010000293.1:0-8712 GCA_038525335.1 Cyanobacteria bacterium J06621_15
CCTCCTTCTCTCCATACACGACGCTCTCGATCTAATATTATACATATAAAAAAGTTAACTAATATTAATTTGGTATATCGGCTTATTTTATAGTATAGGTTTATTTTCATTTTTTATGTTTGCTCTAAGTGTATTTGAACAAGAAGTAGTGGAGCTAGGAAAAAAAGCAAGAAGACTTTATTGCGTTACTAGCGATTTAGAAGAGCAATATCAGAAAATATGTCATACTTGGATTCACGAACCTGTTCCTGATTTTTAAAATATTCCTTATTCTCGGTTTACTCAAACAAAGTTACTTAACCAATGTTAGCTAATTAATAAAACTACGTTTGACCTTATGGCTTGATTGTTTTCACATAAGAATAGGCAAGTTTGTAGGTTGGGTTGAGCGAAGTATAAGCGAAGCTTTTTCGTAGAGTAACCCAACATAAACGACCAATGCTTTTGTTGGGTTTCGTTCCTCAACCCAACCTACTATTTATAGATAATTAAGAAAGAATCTTTTATGAAAAAAACATATAGACTCACTTTTTATGAGTCCATTAAAATGGACTTTCGCTATTAGCTGGGGGTTTGCAACCCTCAGCAGGTATGAAAGCAATCTAATAACTTGTATACCTATGAATCTGATAAAAATTTATTTTTAATAACCCATTAATTCCAAATGGTGCGTTAGACGAATTCCAAATTACTCGTTAATTAACTACATTATCCTGCGTCTAACAGCACCCTACAAAAGAATATGTTTATTTTTCTACCCCCTCTACCCCTTCTACCCCCTCTAAATCTTTCCCGTAAAAACCTTTATTAATTAACGATAACTATTGTAGAGACGGGGTGTATTGCTACGTCTCCATCACCTATGGTTTTAAATAAATATTCCCATAAAATCCAAAACCCAAAAAACCATGCTAAAAGTATTCGCAGACAGAGGTGGAACCTTCACCGATATCGTAGCTGTCACAGACAATCAATCTACAATCAATCAACTCACAAATCATCCCGAACGTTTTTTAATTGTTCCCCTCCCCAATCAACAATGGGTAATCGTCTACAAACTCCTCTCAGAAAACCCCGAACAATACCAAGATGCAGCTATTCAAGGTATTCGCGATATTCTGGGAATTTCCAGCAATCAACCGATTCCCACTGAAGAAATTGAGGTGGTGAAGATGGGTACCACTGTCGCTACGAATGCTTTATTGGAAAGAAAGGGAGACAGGGTTTTATTTGTTACTACTAAGGGATTCAAGGATGCTTTACGAATCGGTTATCAAAATCGTCCCGATATTTTTGCTCGTCATATTGTTTTACCAACTATGCTTTACGAGCAGGTAATTGAAGTAAACGAACGGTATGATGCAAAGGGTAATGAGTTAATTCCGGTAGATATTGAAGCTGTAAAAAAGGATTTACAAGCTATTTACGATAGAGGAATTCGTAGCTGTGCGATTGTGTTGATGCATAGTTACAATTATCCGCAGCACGAGCAACAGGTAAGTAAAATTGCTCAAGATGTGGGGTTCACACAGATATCGATTTCTCACGAAGTTAGTCCGCTGATGAAGCTGGTTTCACGAGGAGATACGACGGTTGTTGATGCGTATTTGACTCCTATTTTGCGTCGCTATGTTGACTCTGTGGCTAGTCAATTACCCGGTGTAAAATTAATGTTTATGAAGTCCGATGGGGGCTTGGTTGATGCCCAGCAATTCCAAGGTAAGGATAGCATTTTAAGTGGGCCTGCGGGTGGTATTGTTGGTGCGGTTCAAACTAGTTTGCGGGGTGGTTTCGATTCGATAATTACTTTTGATATGGGGGGAACTAGTACCGATGTCGCCCATTTTAATGGTGAATATGAGCGACAGTTAGAAAATGAAATTGCTGGTGCGAGAATGCGGGTTCCAGTTTTGGCAATACATACAATCGCTGCTGGTGGTGGTTCAATTTTGTCGTTTGATGGTTCTAGCTATCGGGTGGGACCGGAATCTGCTGGCTCAATTCCAGGTCCTGCTTGTTATCGTCGTGGTGGGAAGTTAGCGGTGACGGATGCTAATGTAATGCTGGGTAAGATTCATCCGCAATATTTCCCTGCTGTGTTCGGTCAAGACGGAAATTTACCTTTAGATAAAGATATTGTTACTGAAAAATTTATACAGCTAGCCGAGGAGATTCAAACCGCTACCGGGAATCATCGAACACCGGAACAGGTTGCTGCTGGTTTTATTTCCATAGCTGTGGAAAGTATGGCTAATGCGATTAAAAAAATAAGTCTGCAACGGGGTTATGATGTGACAAATTACGCGCTTTGCTGTTTCGGGGGTGCTGGAGCGCAGGTTGCTTGTTTAATTGCGGATACTTTGGGAATGAAGCAGATTTTTCTCCATCCCTATGCTGGGGTGCTTTCCGCTTACGGTATGGGTTTGGCTGATGTCAGAGCTATTAAGGAAGCAGGGGTGGAGCAGGTTTTAAATAATGATTTGCTGAAATATTTGCAGGGGTTAAGGTCAGGGTTAGAAAATCAAGCAAGGAAGGAATTAGAAACAAAAATCAGTGTGGAGGAGGAGATTGTTAGAAAGGTGAATTTAAAGTATGAGGGAACTAATTCGACTTTGGGAATTAGTTTTGATTTGGATGTGAGAATGATGAGGAATGAATTTGAACGAGAGCATAAACTGAGATATGGTTTTGTTCAAGCAGAAAAAAATTTGATTGTGGAATCGGTTTCGGTGGAAGTAATTCAAAAGATGGATACTCCGGAGGAAGCTTTAGTTACTCGAAGTCGTGATTTAGATGAATTACCCCAACCTGGAGAAACGGTACAGATGTTTACTCACAATAAATGGTATTCAGCACCTGTTTATCGTCGAGAAGATTTACAACCGGGGGATATAATTCAAGGTGCTGCGATTATTGTAGAAAAAATTAGTACTATTGTGGTTGAACCGAATTGGGAAGCTGAGTTGACTGAGCAGAATCATTTGGTTTTAGAAAAAGAATAGAGGATAGTAACTATACTGAATAAGTTAGTTGAAGTCATACCTATATATAAATGTGTTGTGTGAGATAAGGGGATAATAAATACCTTCTTAACCCCTTATCATTTCTTGTGATTGGTAATCTAATAATTATGATTAATTAGCTTTTAACTTAAATTAATATTATTAACTTAATTTTCTTAAACCTAACTGATAAATGCTCGCTGTTATTTTAACCTCTATTTTTCCGTCGAATAATTATAATTATTAAATAAATTGCTAGGGAAGCGAAAACAATTCCAGAAATTGGCTTGATATATTTTTCAACTTGCTGAAAATTATTTCCTAATAATAATCCTGCATAAGTTAAAATTGCTGTCCATATCAAGCTACCGGCAAAGGTATACAGTAAAAATGGTATAAATGGCATTTTATCTAAGCCTGCGGGAACTGATATAAATGTACGAATTCCGGGTATGATACGACCGAAAAATACTGTTGCTTTACCGTATTTGTCCAACCACATTTTAGATTTATCTATATCGGAACCGGACAATGCTAACCATTTTCCGTATTTATCTATCCATTCTCGTAAACGTCTTTCACCTACAAGTTTACCAACGTAATACCAAGGTAATGCACCTAGAACTGTACCCAAGGTTCCTGCTAAAATTACTAATTGCATATTTAGCTTTCCTTGGGTGACTGTAAATCCCGCTAATGGCATTATTAATTCTGATGGTATTGGTGGAAAAATATTTTCTAAAAACATTAAAAATCCAATTCCGAAGTAACCGAAGGAAGATATTATATTTGTGACCCAATCGAGCATTTTATTATTTGTTATTTATTTTTTAGAGAATAAAGAATGGAAAATGGGAAACTTACATTTTCAAATTTCTTATTTTTTAATCTTCTTTAGCTTGCAATTAATCTTTGAACCAAGAAAAATTAAAAAAAATCTAAAACTTTCAATTAAAACATGTTGTCTCCACGTTTTCTAAACTAATTTAAAACCTCTAACCTTTGACCTTTGACCTGTAACCTTTATTTATTTGTCAAATTAATCACTGTTTCAATTAACTCATCTGTGTCAACAGGTTTTGTTAAATGCATTTGAAAACCCGCATCTAGAGACTTTTTACGGTCTTCCTCTGCTGCAAATGCGGTGAGTGCGATCGCAGTGACATTACCTCCTTGATTATACGGAAGTTGTCGTATCTTATTTAATAGAGAAATACCGTCTTCTTCTGGCATTCCTATGTCACTAATCAAAATATCGGGTACAAAAGTTTTTAACTTACTCAAAGCTTCTTTAGCACAAGCAGCTAATTCAATTTCAGCACCTTGTTCTTCTAAAATAAAAGCTAACAGTTCGCGAGCATCTGGTTCATCATCTACAACTAATGCTTTAATTCCACAAAGTTGATTATCGCTTTGTTCGGGTTCTAGAAATTTTTCCGAACCTGTATGACTCGATTTCTTAACCGGAAATATAACGGTAAAAGTTGCTCCTTGTCCTTCTCCGCAACTTTCTGCGGTAATTGTACCACCATGAGCTTCAACCAAATGACGCGTGATTGCCAAACCTAAACCCAAACCACCTTTGGAACGAGTTGTCGAACCATCGACTTGACGAAAATATTCAAAAATTGAAATTAGAAATTCAGAACCAATACCAATACCCGTATCCCTAACTTGAATTTGAATGGATGAATTAATTTCTTCCAAGCTGATTTCAATACTTCCCCCGGTCGGAGTAAATTTAATTGCATTAGAAAGTAAATTCCATATTATCTGAGAAAGACGATTAGAATCACCTACTATACTTGTGACATTTTCATCAAAATCAATGTTTACGTTAATAGATTTAGCTTCAGCTGCTAAGCCCAAAGTTTCTACAGTTTCTCGAATGACGTTCTTTAAATTAACCGGCTTTAATTCTAAATTTAGCTTACCGCGAATTATCCGGGAAATATCTAGCAAATCTTCAATTAATTGCGCTTGTAGCGAAGCATTTCTATCAATTACTTCTAAAGCTTGATTAATTCTATCTTGCTGAACTCTGCCACTGTTAATAAGTTTTGTCCATCCCAGAATTGCATTAAGTGGAGTTCGCAATTCATGAGAAACTATGGCTAAAAATTCATCTTTAATACGACTAGCTTTTTCAGCATCTTTACGAGCTTTTCGTTCTCTCTCTAGTAAAACCCTACGCTCTGCTTCTACTTGCTTGCTTAAAGTAATATCAACAGTAGTCATTATAAAACAACAGCTATCTCCTTCACAGTCATGTATGGGTGCTAAAGAAACATTGATATCAACTTCCGAACCGTCTTTTTTCTGGTGACAAAATTCCAGATTTTTTAAAGTTTGATTTTGTAAAACTCGTTCTACACAACCCCTAAAAGCACTCTGATACTTCTCGGGAATAATTGGTAGCGGCTGATGTATAACTTCAAACGCTTTCCAACCGTAAATTTGCTCTGCTGTTTTATTCCAGGTTAAAACCTGATAATCCAAACCTAAAGTAATAATCCCTACTGGAGAAGCATCAACTACTGCTCGGAGCATATCATCCGTTTGACGCAAAGATTCTTCTGTACGCTTAAGCTCCTGACGTTCTTGACTTTCGCGTAAAGCTCGTTGTACTGAGGGAAGCAATCGTTCCAAACGCTGTTTGAGTACATAATCCGTTGCTCCATCTTTGAGCGCTTCTATAGCTCTTTCTTCTCCTAAAACTCCAGATACTAGTATAAAAGGTATGTCCGGACAAGTTTCTTTAACTATTTTCAAAGCAGAAATTCCGTCAAATTGAGGAAGCAAGTAATCAGATAAAATCAAATCCCAATTATCATTTTGCAATTCTGCTAAAAAATCGTTACAGGTCTCTACCTGCTTTAAATCGCAATTTATACCACCATTTACCAGAGTAGCGCGGATTAGCTCGCTATCTGCTGAATCATCTTCTAACAACAGGATATGCAGCATTTTCTGAGAAAGCTGGTTGTTGGATAAAGTGTTTACTAGCAGAATCAGCACCTCCTCGAATGGTTAAAAAAAAGTTCTGGGATATCAATTTACTTACCAAAACAATACAAAAGCATATTTTTTTTCACGTCTATCTAAAGAGGAAATTTTACATTTCTTTAGATAGGAAATAAAAAGTTAGGACAAAGGAACTGTAAATCAAAATTAAATTCAATCTAATCAAATTAATTTAATCATCTTTTTATATTTGCCTTTAATTTAAATAGTTACGGATTGATAATTATTTATTGGTTAATTGGGAGCGAGAAGTAAAATGTTGTTCCTTGATTTACTACTGATTGAGTCCAAATTCTTCCTCCGTGACGATGAATAATTCGCTGTACGTTTGCAAGTCCGATTCCGGTTCCTTCAAAATCTTGCTCGCTATGTAATCTTTGAAAAATGCCAAAGATTCTATCAACGTATCGCATATCAAACCCAACTCCGTTATCTTTGATAAAAAAAGTTATTTCTGATGAGTTAATATTACTACCAATATTAATTTCTGCAATATCTTTGTAGCTAGTATATTTAACAGCATTTTCAATTAAATTTTGCCAAACTAATCTGAGGAGGGTTCGGTCACCGTTTACCATGGGAAGCGATTCAATTTCCCAGATAATGTTTCTATTCTGAGTTTGAGATATTATCTGCTGTTTAATTTCTTCCACCAAAATATTCATCTCAATAGTGGTGTAGAACATTTCTAATCTTCCAGTACTGGAAAATTCGATTAAATCATCTATCATCTTACTAGCTCTTTTTGTAAGTTTAATAATTATTTCTAAATAATTATTAACCTCTTGCGAAAGATTGATAGATTTTAGTAGCTGCTGTATTAGTTCCGCAAAACCATAAACTTGACGAATTGGCGTTCTTAAATCGTGGGATATTGAATAAGCAAAGGTTTCTAATTCTTTGTTGATTGCTTCTAACTGAGCGGTACGTTCTGTGACCCGACGTTCAAGAGATTGATTGAGTTGTTGAATTTGAGCTTCAGTGGTTTTTCGTTCGGTAATATTTTGTAGCAAACCATCGATAACTGTTTCACCATCCAACTTAGTAAGAGTTTCGCTCAACATTAACCAAGTAGGATTCCCATCAAGTAATAATTGAATTTCTTTCTCCCAAGGTGGATTTTCTGGAGAATTGGACAAATTTAACTTTGGATAATTACGAAAAAATATGCGTGCTTGTTCTGAAGTATTTAAGTTCAAAAGATGCAAAAAACCATCATTACATTCAATCAACTCTCCGTCTAAAGTAGCTCGAAAAACTCCTACATTGAGTTGATTTAGTAAAAATTTTAAGCGTAAACTTGTTTGATTCAATCTTAAACGAGTTTGAGCATTTTCCCAAGCTGAACGTACAGCTTGACTCAAACGGACAAAATGTTTAGGTGATTTAATAACATAATCATCTAATCCAGCTTTCATTGCTGCAACAGCAACTTCTTGAGTACCGGAATTAGTAAACATAATCACTGGAATATCTGGATAACGAGTTTTAAAAGCATTTAAAATATCAAGCCCATTTGTCCATTTGAGTTGATAATCTGTAATTACCAAATCATAACTATCTGCTTCTAATGCAGACGCAAATTCCCTTGCATCAATTATTTCTACTATTTGTAACTCAGAGAATTCTTTTCCGAGTTCTCGAATAGCTAGAAGACGGTCATCTGGATTATCGTCAATAATTACAATATTTTGTAACGGACGAACCTGAATCATATATTCATGCCATACAAACTTTACAATTTATTATCGAACTATCCGGTGTACTCGCTTATAAATCAGCTTCCAACTGCTCCAGAAAGCTATCTAGTGATTACTGCAAAGTCAAGATAATTTATAATCAAAACAACTTTAAGAACAATATTTGACTAAAAACAGCTAATATCGCCCGTAACTCGTAATTAATAAGTAATATATATTAGTTTTAAATAAATAGTTTATTTTATTAGTGTTCTAGCTTTAGAAAGACTAAAAAAACAAAAAATCAACAGAAAGCTACATCGAAAGCACAGAAGGATAGCAATTCAAGCGTAGCCAAAAAGCATTAAGCGTGTCAATCATCTCATTCAAAGCATTATAATTTACTGGCTTCAACAAATATGAATTAACCCCCATATCATAAGCTTTATTTACATCATTATGTTCTTTGGAAGAAGTCAATATCACAACCGGAATGCGTTTGAGAACGGGTTGATTTCTGAGCCATTCCAAAACTTCTAAACCAGAGCGACGTGGTAGTTTCAGGTCAAGGAGAATCATACCAGGTAAAGGATAAAGATTTCTGTCAGCATACTTTCCTTCACCCGAAAGATAAGCAACAGCTTCATCTCCATCCCGTACAACCTGCATAGAACTCTCTAATTTACTTCGACGAAAAGCCCGTTGAATAAACAGGACATCATTTGAATCATCCTCTACTAAAAGAATTCCGGAGTCTTTTAAACCCATCATGAATACCATTTTTGATTGACCTTAAACTTATCGTCATCTAAATCTATACTAGAGGATGAATTTTTAATCTTTTATTAATTTACTTGCGGAAGTTGTCATAAAAGTTTATCTATGGTATTCAAGAAGCGAATAATCACTTACATCTGATTTTATCTAGTACTTCACCACATTAATTTTGCGGGGTTTTGAAGTCTCTTTGTAGGTTGGGTACCCAACCTACAAAGAGACTTCAAAAC
>JBCBHT010000294.1:0-8584 GCA_038525335.1 Cyanobacteria bacterium J06621_15
CGGCTAAACCTTCGCGACGCAAGATTAGACAAGCACTCCAGCAGATGGACTTACCCCCACATCAAGTTGCAATGGTTGGCGATCGCCTTTTTACTGATGTGATTGTTGGTAATCGTTTAGATATGTTTTCCATCTTGGTTGAACCTATTGTACATCCCGATGCAGCTGTACGTATTCATCCCATACGCAACATTGAGGTTTTGATATCGGAAATATTAGGAGCCTCTATCACCCCTAAAAAGCGTAGAGTTACAAATGTTGACAAAACTTGAAAATCAGAAATCTAAAAAAATAATAAAAAATAAAAGTCAAATATTCTACATGTGTAATTATATATATAGTTAATAACGGAGTCAGCCAAATAAAGACTCTGTCCATAATAAGAGAACACATATATTTGTAAAGCGTCAATTTTCACTTTTTAGAAGGATTGACGCTTTACGTTTTTTGGTATTTGGTACTGGGTAATTGGTAATTGGTGAAGGGTGAGAGATAAATTAAGTGGCGTTGCTGATTAAAAATATGAATAGCCCCCCAACCCCCAATTCTGGGGGAGAAATATAATTTAAAGTCCCCCAATTTTGGGGGATTTAGGGGGCTACTGTTAGATAGCAAAAATAAATTCATATTTCAATTCAGCAATGCCAATTAAGTTACTTGATTACCAAGATAATAAATATTTTTAACCTTTAACTTCAAGACAACCACCCTTGTATAGTTGCTACTAGAATATTCATCAACGGATGCTTAACAGCTTCTTTAAACGTCTGTATTCCACCTGCCTTAATCGCGTTAATAAGTCGTGCTTCTAATCTAGGATTGTTCTTAATTTCTTCAACAGCTAAAGCGACAGTGGCTAATTTTTCAATATCAGTAACGGGATGCTTTTGTTTATCTAATTTTTCTAAAATAACTTGAATTTCTGTAGCGACAGAAGATATTTCTTGTTGTGAAACAACATTGATTTGATTCTCTACGTAAAAACTAGGACGCTGCAAAGCTGTAGTTACCATAGTTTCTAAACTACGAATTCTACTATCCTTTTCTGCCACGAGTGATTTAAATTCTTGCTTTGTTAAAGCTCTTACCTGATTATAAATTGTAAAATAATCGGCACTAAGAGATGATTTATCAACTATATTATTAGTCTTTGCACGTAATAAAAATTGCTCTTGACCTTTCACCTCCATTCCCACAATTTGCAATTGTGCATCTGGATTATTTTCTGCTAACTGTTTAAAGGAAATTGCAATGGCACGGGGGTCTACATTTTGATTGTGATAAAGGTCAAGTGTATCAATAATTGGCTTGATAAAATCTCCAAATTCTCCTATTTCAAAAACTTCTCTATTATTATCTGGCTTACGTAATGGGTCGGGATTATCTTCTGTTGAAACTCGCATATATACATACTTACATCGGACATTATCAAATTTGGTATTAGTTGTGATATTCCAATCTTGAATAACGGCACCTGTAAGCATTGCGTTGGTAAAATCTGTTTTATCTAACTGTGTTTGAACTAATAATGAATTGGATAAATCAGCACCTTGGAAATTAGCTTCACTTAAATCTGTATTGATAAAACTAGCATTATTTAAAATAGCATTTTTAGCATTAATGCCTTTTAAGTTTAATCTGTCAAAGTTTTTACTTTGATAATTAGTATCTTTCTGATTATTTTTTAAGTATCCGCAAGTTAATAATTGTCTAACTAGAGGATACTGCAAATAACTATTTCCAACACGAGCTATATCTAATTCTCTTGCAAAATACCACCAAGTTTGTTTCAAATTAGCGCGACGAAAATCTGTATTTTGAAGAATTGCGTTTTCAAAACTTGCGTTTTCTAAATCTGCTTGATAAAAACTTGTAGAACCTATAGTAGATAAAGCAATAACAGCTTTTCTAATTAAAGTTAATTCTTCATGTCCTCTCAAAGACAATAGACTAATATAAACACCTACAATGGTTATAGACCAAGACCATATTGTACCCCAAGTTATATCTATCCAAGCCCAATTCCAAACTTGATTTACAAACAAATCAGTGATTGGTACTTTACTTCCACCTCTAAATGCAATTCTAAATATTGTTCCTAAAAAACCAGCAATTAAAGTCGAAAATATCGCGATTGGATAATATATTTTACTCAGTATTTTTATTAAAGCCGTAGACAAGGCTATATTAATAATAGATATTGAACTTATAGCTAAACAAGCACCTACTAGTACAGTTAGAAGAACAATATCTGCCTTATACTCTATTAAAATGCTATTACAAATAGCAAAAGTAATACCACAACTGGCGATAATAATTGCTGTCGTAAAAGCTATATTTTTTAAAAAATTACGTCTAGCTGCAATAAATATTGATGCAAAATATAAAGCTACACCTAAACTAATAAATATTAAATTGCTCTCAAAAAAATCGTTTCCAATCGAAAACCGAACAACACTTATAAAGCCAATTGAAGAAAGCGTAGATAAAATCGCTAAACTATGGGAAATTAAAATAAAGGTAATTAACCATTTTCTTGGTAATCCTCCAACAACATTACTGAAATTAGCATTTTTTAAAATAGCATGACTAAAATCTACCCCTCGAATATTAGCCTGACTAAAGTTAGCTCCCGTTAAATTTTGACCTCGGAAAGAACGACTATTAAGGTTTCGACCGGAAAAGTCTTTCATCGCTTATTATTACTATGACTTATGGCTAATATTTATACCAAAATAAATCAAAATTTTTTATGTTTAAAGTGTTTTATCATACATCACTACTTTGTCATTGTAGAAACCTTGTCTTTAAGCAGTTAATAAGGTATTCCTAGAAAAAGGGTTATTCTTTTTTGACCAGAATAAAACCTAGTAAAAAGCCAGTCAAAAATCGAATATATTTAGGATTATTTTGATAAAAATTTTTACCGTAAGAGAAAAGCGAGTACAGAAAATAAACAAACATGCTTTATAAACGCAAGTTTAATCAAATGAACCTGTATTCAATATTTTCTCATTTATAAACAATATCAATTAACTAATAACAACTAACATCTCTGAATCACACATCAAAAATGAGCCAAACAATTGTTGTCAAAATAGGTACTTCTAGCTTGACTCGTCCTGAAACCGGACAATTAGCACTTGCTACTATTGCGAGTTTGGCTGAAACTCTTTGTAATTTAATCAGAAATAATTATAAAGTAATACTAGTTTCTTCTGGTGCTGTAGGTGTAGGATGTGCGCGATTGCGCTTAAGCGAACGTCCTAAAGTAATTAGTGTTAAGCAAGCAGTCGCAGCAGTTGGTCAAGGTCGTTTGGTGAGGGTTTATGACGATTTATTTACCAGTTTGCAGCAACCTATAGCTCAAGTTTTACTAACTCGTACAGATTTGGTAGAGCGGAGTAAATACTTAAATGTTTACAATACTTTCCAACAATTATTAAAACTAGAAGTTATTCCAATAGTTAACGAAAACGATACCGTTGCAATAGAAGAATTAAAATTTGGTGATAACGACACTCTTTCAGCTTTAGTTGCTAGTTTGGTACATGCAGATTGGTTGTTTTTACTAACAGATGTGGATAAGCTTTATTCAGCCGACCCTAGAAAAGTACCCGATGCTAAACCGATAAGTTTAGTCAGCAGTATTGAAGAATTAACTAAGCTACAGGTAGATACAGAAACCGGTTCTGGTTCTCAATGGGGAACTGGTGGAATGAAAACAAAAATTTCTGCTGCAAGAATTGCAACAGCGGCTGGAGTAAGAACAGTAATTACCGAGGGAAAACGACCCGATAATATTCAAAAAATTATTCAAGGTGAACCTATAGGTACGCATTTTGAACCGCAACCAGAACCAACTTCAGCCCGAAAACGGTGGATAGCATATGGATTGCTTCCTGAAGGTAAATTGTATTTAGATGCTGGTGCGATAATAGCTATTTCTGGTGGGGGAAAATCTTTATTACCAGCAGGAATTACTGCGATAGAAGGAGAATTTAAGCCCAATGAAGCAGTACAATTGTGCAGTAAAAATGGTAAAGAAATTGCCAGAGGATTAGTTAATTATAGTAGCAGCGAATTAGAAAAAATACGCGGACGACGTTCTATAGAAATCCCAGAAATTTTGGGTTATCAAGGTGTGGAAACTGTCGTACACCGTGATAATTTAGTTTTGATTTAAAAAAAGGGAACAGGACTAAGGAGGGATGTTAGTTAATAGATAAAGCGCTACGTAAAGGTTAAAGGTCAAAGGTTAAAGGTTTAATAATCAGCCGGTTTCATTTTTATTAATGTCCTAATCTAATTACGTAGCGCTGTAATATGAGAGATTTTCTGAAAATAATCAAATCAAAGGCTAACCAACTGATGCAAGCTGATTTTACAGCTTTTATGGTCGAAACAACGTTATTTTTGCGAGTCGGTAAACAATGAAATATTTATAGTTTCATAGAAAGTACCGGCTATTGAATTTGAATAAGATTAATGAATATTAAGAAAATTTAGGATATAACTATTGGTGCGTGAAAGGTCAGTCACAATGAATTTATTGCGTGCATCGTAGAATAGTAACCGCTTTTTATCTACGATTACACGCAATCATTTTTCGATTATTAACCATTACTCCCAACTGTTAAAGTGCTTCTGGTGGAGCAATATCGGAACCAATAGTTATTCCAGCGTCACTAGATTTTATACCGGGTTTTGCGCTAGTTTCTTTTTGCTTGAGTGATTCCGATACTTGGGAAGTTGGAGCTTCATCTGTGTCCACAGGTTTTTCTGCTGTTTGTTGAGATACTAAAGACAATCCTCCAACAGCACCAGCTACAAGTGCTGTATAACCAACATACAGATGCATCGGACTAATATCGAGTCCTAATTTCGGAGTTTTATTCTCGGATTGAAACAACGAAGGAACCAATGATTCCTGTTTTTCCGATGACGGTAAAGATGCAGCTAAAGCGGTACCATTAAATCCTAAAGCATTACCCATAACTCGAATAAAACCGCGAACGTAGACTTCTGCTGGTAAGGATTCCATGTCACCTCTTTCTACAGCTTCCATCTGACGTACTGGAATATGAGTATACATATGCAGGTCGTTTAGACAAAGACCTCTGGATTCTCTACCTTGCTTTAACTGTTGACCAATTTCGCGAAACTTTTCTAAACGTTGTTCTAATCTTGCTTGCTTCGCAATTTCTGCTTTGGAAGGTTTTCCAGACTGGAGCCATTTTAAAGGATTGTTATTTTTTAAACCATCTTGACGATTTACCGGATGAGTTGTTTTCCGTGTAATTGCGGTTTCTTTTACAACGGGTTCTTGCTTTACAATGTCAGTCGTCGAAGATGATCCCACGGTTGTCAAGCAGTTAGATAGTTCGTTATTATGTTGTTCCGAAGTTATTTCAATCTCAATATCTTCTTCAACTTTTGGAGTTGTATCTGCAACTGTTTGACTGTGTAAGGACAACTGACGAAAAGCAACACCGATTGCTTCTCTCCCAATTGCTTTGAACAACAGCTTTGCTTGTTCGGATGAAGAACCTAGCAACTTTTGTACAGTCGCTACCGCACGACGATAAACTTTACTATTGTGTAGTTCTGTTTCTATTTCACCCAATAGCGAGCGCAATTCGTCTTGAGAAATTTCAATAGTGGGTTGTCCGGGTACTGATAAAGAATACATAGATGTCATAACCATAGTTACAAGGGTAAATGAAGAGTACTAAAGCAAAGGGGTAGTTTTACCTGTGTAATTTATTCTCACTTTTCTTGACATTTCCGGATTGTTGCGTATAAACCCCATATCCTTTTTTGAAAAATAATCATAATATTTTCAGCAAAAGCTTTTCACTGACATCTATAACTATGAGTCTAGATTTTATAAGTATTTTTTTGTTCCCAATTTTTACCAGGGGACTATCATTACTACGACTCAAAGAAATCTACATCTTGCTACTAACCGCTAATATCGGTATATTTTTTATCTCTATTCCTGCTCAGAACAAACAGCATAATTTAATAAGTAAGATTAATTATTAACTTATACGAAGCTGTTAGATGAAATAATAATTTCAATTGTCGATTTAATAGAATTGCTTTATATTTAGATGCAAATGTTACTTGAGAGAGATGACAGTTAGGAGATATTTTTCATTTTCAGGACTTACACACTCGCTGGGATTTTGCAGTATTTGGGATTGCTTTCTTATGTCGCAATGACTATAGTTACGTTACCCGCACGTAAGTCCTAATCTTATTAGTTTCAACTCCGTGCTTGAATTATGCTTTCGCTAAAATCTAAAGAAAATATATAATTTTTATTGCGAATAAAATTTGCAATAGAAAATAACTGATAATAAAGATTGTGACATCTGCTATTAGTCGTAATTAAGTATTATATTTGTCAAGTATTGCATTATATATTTAGTTATGAAACTGTTTATGATTTTATAGCTAATTACTAATTTAATATGGAAAATAGCTGATAACTAGAGGTTAGTTTTAGAGCAAAATTGAGCTAATTCTTTGTATAAATAGGCTTTTTACTTACTCCTCTTATTTTTAGGGGCTTAGGGGAGTTATAAGTTTATAGAGCATTATATTTATCGTTGTTATTACCTAAGTAATAGTATTTAGCATATAGAGGCTGAAACAAGAAAATCCAGTATATTAAGGAGATTAATCCGTTTTAAATGCTGGATGCTTCCGTACAAGTACGTTGGCGATAACAATGTATTATTGAAAAATAATTTTTGATAATTTGATGTTAAAAGTTGTATTATATACATCTTTTACAGTAATTTCTCTGTTGAATATAAGACATTAAAGACTATTGGGAGACGACAGTGAATCTGTTAAACGAAGAACAAGGGGAGAGACTTAAGGAGATAACTAAAAAATTACGGCAAGTACGGGAACAAAAAGGGATACATATAGACCAAATTGCAGCCAAAATACTTGTCCGACCTGCTTTCTTAAATGCTTTAGAAGAAGGAAGATTTGAGGAATTACCCGAACCAGTTTACATTCAGGGATTCATTCGTCGTTATGGAGACGCTGTAGGAATTGATGGTACAGCTTTAGGTCAAGAATTTGGTGCTATTGCTTGTCCTCCACCAGTTCCTCAAGAGAACAATGAATTAAGCAATAAAGCAAATCTCTACGTACCTTTAGCGGTACCTTACGTTTTATTGATAATCGGTGCTTCTTTGGGGTTATTTTATGTACTGAGTCCAAAGGGAGCAGAAGAAACTGTTAGTCAAAGTCAATATTCATCGAATGTTGTAGAACAAAAGCAACAGAAAATTCAACCAAAACCTAAAGCTTCTCCTGCTACGGTAGCATCGAAACCAACGCCCACACCAACACCAACACCAAAACCAGCTGAAGGTGTAAAAGTTAGTTTAGACGTACAGGATGAATCTTGGGTAAGAGTAATTACCGACGGGAAAAAAGTATTTGAAGGAACTTTACAGAAAGGAGACAAAAAGAGCTTTGATGCTAAGGAAAAATTAGTTATCCGTTCGGGTAATGCTGGAGCGGTGTTAGTTTCAGTGAATCAGAACAAACCCGTTCCTTTGGGTGACCCGAATAATCCCCGGACTGTTACTTATACTCCGGAGACTGAGTAGGAGGGATGGGGAAGATGGGGTAGAGAGGGAAGAGGGGGAAGAGGGGGTAGAAAACTATTAACTTCTCACTTCTGACTCTTTACTCCTAATCTAAAATCCAAAATCTAAAATCCAAAATTGAATAAACTAGTTTACGGAAACTGTTGATTATTGACGCTGCAACATCAATTAACGATTTACGGGTTCCACCTGGCAATCGCTTAGAAAAACTCGTTGGTGATAGAGTTGGACAGTACAGTATTCGCATTAACGATAAATGGCGAATTTGCTTTGTTTGGACAGAAAAAAATAATGCTATGGATGTTGAAATAGTCGATTACCACTGATGTGGGTTAATAATTATGAACAATAACCGTTTAGCAAATATTCATCCAGGCGAAATCCTACAGCTAGAATTTTTAGAACCACTAAATATTACCCCCTATCGCTTAAGTAAAGATATAGGTGTATCTCAAACGCGAATTAGTGAAATTTTATCTTTTAAACGTAGTATTACAGCCGATACAGCTTTACGTTTATCTCGGTATTTTGGTAACAGCGCTCAGTTTTGGTTAAATTTACAAGCTCAGTACGATATACGTCAGGCTCTTGAAGATAATTCGGAAGTATATAATCAAATAGTTACAATCTCATAATCTAAAATCTAAAATCATTCCATCTTTAGCTCGCATATAAAGTACTGGTGTGCCAAAATCGCGTTTATCTAATCCTACATCCATAGAAATAGCGTTGCGGGTTTCCTGGATTGCTGTGTCTACGGGAAACCCTAGCGCTAGGGTTTTGTAAAATTCATCAGCGAAAAGTTTTGCTGTAGAATCGGATATTGTATATTGCATTGCGATTGCTGCTGGGATTCCTCGACGTACAAGGTTTGATACTGTACCTGCGAAAGCTTGATTTGAGGATACTGTAGCGCTACGACAGCAGTTGAGAATTATTAACCC
>JBCBHT010000295.1:0-8566 GCA_038525335.1 Cyanobacteria bacterium J06621_15
ATTCACATGTATTAGAAAATTGATTTAATATTTTGTTTGCAAAGATAAAAAATAAACAGTTTCTAATCTGTTCTCTAGCTTGAAAATTTGCTTTTGGGGGTTTCCTCTAAAACCGCAATTTCTGCTATTCCCTATTCTCTTTGCAAACAAAATATTAAATCAATTTTCTAATACATTTGAATTAAAGTTTTATCTCAATAACTAAGCCGGTATGAATAAACAGAGCTATGTAAAATGCCGGTAAATTAACCTTAAACCCTTATTAATACTCATCACTTGCTACTTGCTACTTGCTACTTAATATCACTCCCGATTACTATCAGTTAAAGAAAACCTCGATTCTTCATTTGAATCAGTCAACAATACCCCACGTAAAAAGTGAAGATGTTCTCCATCAATCGCGAGCAAAGATTGAGGAGAGCCTTCAATATCGAGTTTACCCTCATCAAGGATGACCACCCAATCAGCAATTTGAATCACGCTGGGACGATGACTAATTAAAATTGTAGTTTGTCCCTGACGATGAGTTAATAAGCGTTTGAGTACTTTGGCTTCACTCAGGGGGTCTAAACCAGAAGTGGATTCATCTAAAATCAAAATTGGCGGACGCATAATAATTGACCGTGCAATGGCTAATCTTTGACGCTGACCACCGGAGAGATTCGAGCCAAATTCGCCTAAAACGGTTTGATAACCATCGGGTAGACGACTGATAAATGTATCGGCTTCTGCTAGCTGACAGGCTTCGACTATTTCCTCAAAGGTAGCACCGGGCACGCACAATCTGAAGTTTTCTAAAATCGAACGGCTCCAGAAATGAGCATCCTGGGGAATTAAAACTACTTGCTGACGCAGACATTCTGTAGATAAATCCCGCATATTGTATGAGCCAATTCGTACATCACCAGACTGATAGGGGTGCAATCCAGCAATAATTTTAGCTAGAGAACTTTTACCACAACCAGAGGTACCTACCAAAGCTGTGACCTTACCCCCCGGAATGGTCAGAGAAAAGTTTTGCAATAAATCAGTACGACCGGGATAGAAAAAATTGACCCGATTAAATCTAATTTCGGCATCTGCTGGAATTTCAGCAAAGGGTTTGAGCCAGTCTTCTACAGATTCTTCTTTCGCATCTAGTACTTCGGTAAAACGCTGTACCGAAGCTTTGACTTTAGCAAACTTATCAGCAAATCTGACCAAGAAACCAATAAATCCCACAAATTTGGCATTCATACCGTTAAAAGCCAGCAGTTGACCGATACTAAGTTCTTGATTAATTACCAAAGAACTGCCAAACCACAACAAACAGATGCTACCGATACCCGCAACCAGCCCCGAAAACTGATTATTTAAAATTCCCACCTGGGATGTTTTAAACTCTTCCGTTGCTAAATTACCAAACCGACTTTGCAATTCGTTCCAAAGCTGGGGTTGAGCAGCAGTGGTTTTAACCGTCATTGCACCTTTAAAAGTTTCTACCAAAATTCCCTGGTTTTCTGCATCTAAGGTCAGCACTCGTCGTACTTTGCGCTGTAAAATTGGTAAAAATATCATCGCTGCTCCCGTCATCGCACCTGCCACTGCAACCGATAGCAAAGTCAGCTTTTGACTGTAAAACAACATAAAACCGAAAGATACCAAAGCTGTAAAAAACAAACTCGGTAAACGCACCGCTACATCAGAAATCAAACTGTTGATGCGAGAAATATCTTCGAGACGACTAATCACCTCACCACTACGACGAGATTCATAATACATCAAAGGTAGCTGTAGCAGCTTGCGTCCAAATTCAAGGGTAAGTCCTAATTCTAATCTTTGAGCTAGGTGAGCAATTAAGTTGTACTCAACCAAACTAAGTATTCTCTTAATGATAATCAGTACAATAACTGCCGTCACAACGGTACCGAGCAAATTTGTATCGCGACGAATTAACACATCATCGGTTAAAAACTGAATCAAAAATGGGTCTACCAGAGATAATAAACCAATAAGTTGGGCGTAAGTAAACGCTTGTAGTAAAGTGCCACGATAAGGCCAAACTCGTTGTAGAAACCTGACAAATCCATCGGTTTTATCATTCGGCTGACGGTAAAATGCTTCGTCTGGAACCAAGAGTAACATTACTCCGTTACTCCAACCCTGACGCAGTTCGTCGGTACTAAGATAGCGGACACCAGTTGCTGGGTCGGCAATTACATAACTACTTCGCCGTCTACCGTATAATACAACCCAGTGCCGACCCTTCCAATGCACAATCGCCGGTAATGGTATTTTATCAACATCGAACTTTTCTAAAATATCAGCGTTGACTCTACCAGAGCGAGCATAGAACCCCAACCCTTCAGCACCACGTCGCAATCCTAATAAAGAAGTACCTAATTGTCCCGTTCCTACAGCTTCCCGCACGTGGGAAAGCGAAAATCTTCGCCCATACTGTTTGGCAATCATAGCAATGCAAGCAGCACCGCAATCCTCCTCACTATGTTGACGAATAAACGAATATTTCATATTAAGATTAAGAAACGCTTCTGAGATTGCCGAACAGCCTCAGAAGCAGATAGTTAAAATAATTTCAAACAAAGCCTTAGATACTTTAAGTTAGCCCAACAAAAGTATCTAAGCTTTTTTTAATCTCCCTCATCATCGTCATAGCCACCATAGCCATAATGCTTCTTGGGATAAGGCTTCTTCTTCTTATACTTTTTACCACCACCATCGTCGTCGTCATCATCGTCATCACCATAGCCACCATAACCATAGTGACCACCACCGGTGAGGTTGGACTCTTCGTCAGTGGATAGCTCGGCTAGAAATGCTTGGGCATCATCTATCAAGCGGTTGGTTTTTTTATTTTCAGACATTGTTTTATCTCCTAAAATCGTTAGTCAAATCGAAAAAACTCGAAGAACAATCATCTTTATCCAACTAGTATTGATATTGAATGACTGTGTTGTAAATCAAATCAGTAGAAATTAATTTACTCGTTTATCTTCGGATTTTCTGAGATATTTTCGAGAGAATAAATGTAATAGCCTATTCCCTCAGCCACTAACATATCATGCTTTATTAATTGTGTAACAGTAACTACTAATAAATAAATTATTTTTGTATCTTAAGGTATATACTCAATAATGCTATAAATCTTATACTTTTTGTTCTATGTGATAAAAATATTACTTTTATTATTCTTACAGAGCAAAAAATCACAGCTATAAAAAACACAGGAAATTAGTAAATTATTTCAATTCCCTACAGGCTATAAAATACGTTAAAAGCTGATACAAACTTAAAACTTTTGGCAATCTATAAATACTCAAAATATCTACTTAATTAGTTAGTGTAAAGATATACGTTTAATTAATTCAAAGACTATCGAGATAGCATTGTGATTAGTTAAAATCAAAAAGTTAATACCAGTAATTTATAATATTTGTTAAATGACTTGTTATATGAAACCAAGCGACCAATGTCAATATGTCTAAATACAGAAATTAGTTACTGTAAGAATATTCCATGCTTGCTACTTGTTACTAATTACTCTTTAACAATTGCATAAATATTGAAACCCAACCCCTAAGGATAAATAACGAATAAAAATCTAGGGGTAAAAATGTCTGTTTCAACCATCGAAAGATTAAATCCATTTGTCAAAGAAGTAATTAGCAATCCTTATCCTTATTACAGTCTTTATAGGAAAGCAGACCCGGTACATTGGGGAGTTTCTGCAAATCCTAATTTACCCGGTGCTTGGTATCTGTTCCGCTACCGAGATGTAATGAAGGTAATGGAAAGTCCGAAGTTTGGAAGAGAAGCTGCAAAAGTTAGAAATGATGGTGAAGGTTCTCCGGTACCGAAAGCTTATCGGGGATTTAGTTCGATTGTCAGTAATTGGATGGTGTTTCGAGATGCACCTACCCATACTAGATTAAGAACAATCGTTAATAAAGTATTTTCTGCCAAAATGGTGGAGAATCTTAGACCTGCCATTATCGGAATAGCTGATTGTTTATTAGATAGAGTTCATCTTCAAGGTGAAATGGATTTGGTGGAAGACTTTGCTTTTCCTCTACCGATTATGGTAATTGCAGATATGTTGGGAGTTGACCCTAAAGATAGACCCTTATTTAGAAAATGGGCTTTAGCTTTACAACATGCTAGCGCTTCTCGTTTGACTCCATCTCCAGAAGTTTACGAACAAGCTGAAGCAGCTACTCAAGGATTTATTGAATATTTTAAAAAAGAAATTAAGAAAAGACATCAGGAACCTACAAAGGATTTAATTACAGCTTTAGTAAAAGCTAGGGATGAAGGAAATAAATTAAACGACGAGGAAATATTAGCTACATGTATTCATTTATTAACAGCGGGTCATGAAACCACAGTTAATTTGATAAGTAAAGGAATATTGGCTCTATTGCGTAATCCCAGACAATTAAAACTTTTGCGATCGCATCCTGAATTGATGCCAGCAGCGGTAGAAGAGTTGGTAAGATATGATTCACCGGTGCAGATGGTCAGTCGCTGGGCTTATGAAGATTTTGAAATTGACGGAAAGGTAATTAAACGTGGTGACAGCGTTGGTTTAATTTTGGGTTCGGCTAATCGAGACGAGGAACAGTTTGAAAATCCCGACGAATTAAACTTTGAACGAGAAGCAAAGAAACATTCAGGTTTCGGAAGCGGAATACATTACTGTTTGGGTTCAAGTTTGGCTCGTGCTGAAGTTACTATTGCTTTGAATACTTTAATTAATAGACTTCCTAATTTGAGTTTGAAAGAAGATTCCATCGAATGGGCTAATAACATTGTTTTTCATGGACCAAAACATTTACAAATTGGATTCCGTTCACCCAGGGATGCAAAAGGATTGTGGGGACACGACCATGTTTAAAGAGTAGAGAGTAGTGAGTAGGGAGTAATGAGTAATGAGTAATAAGTTAGGAGTAGAGAGTAAGAAGTAATAAGTAGCAAGTAGCGAGTCGCAAGTTAATAATTTTCCTCCCTCTCTCACTCTACCCACTTTTCCCCCTCTCTGAGATAGGGGATTTTTTGTTAGTAGTTGTAATTGAGATAATAACCGGAAGAATTGAAGAGAATTAAATCATCAAAAATCAGATTGATTGCATAAATATAATTTTCTCACCTCTATAAATTAATTAAGAACACAATCACAAATCTGTTTGATTTAGAAATAGAAGCAATTGTGAATTTTGAACTATTACCCATAACTAATTATTAATTCTAGAGGTGAATTATGAACCTACAAGAAAGAACTCAAGGTTGTCCTTTTCACAAAGAAAAAATAGGAGAGGAATATCAACCTTTTATTAATCCACAATTATCAAATCCTTATTCATTTTATGACTTTGCTCGAAGCGAACAAGCAGTATTTTACAGTTCGGTGCTGAGTGGATATGCTATAACTCGCTATTCCGATATAATTTCTATTCTCAAAGACCCTGTAAAATTTTCTTCTAGAGATAATATCCAAGCTATTGGGAAATATGCTCCAGAAACAATCGAAGTTTTACGTACAGGATTTCCTTTTGTTTCCGATTTAGTTAATAGTGATGGAGAACGACATAAATTTTTACGTACCCCGTTACAAAAAGCATTTGCACCAGCGAAATTAAAATCAATGGAAGGTTCTATTGCCAAAATGGTTAATAGATTAATCGACAATTTTATTAACGATGGTGAAGTAGATATCCTTGATAAATTTGCTTATCCCCTACCAATGGAAGTAATTTTTACTCTCTACGGGGCACCTTTGGAGATGATACCAGATTTCAAGCATTGGGGTTATCAAACTACAAAATTATTTTCTTCAGCTTTAACCGTAGAAGAGCAGGTAGAATGCGCTCGTAGCTTTGTATCGATTCAACATGCTGTTGCAAATTTAATTGAAGAAAAACGCAAAGCACCTTTCTCAGATGATTTAATCAGCGCTATTATCGAATCCAAATTAGAAACTCCCGATATAGTAGCAGTTTTATACGGTTTGATAGTAGCAGGACATAAAACCACTTCTCATTTGATAGGAAATACATTAAAAGTACTTTTGGAAAAACCCGGTTATTGGCAAGCAATTAGCGAAAATCCATCAATTATTCCTGGAGTTTTGGAAGAAGGACTTAGATATGATGCTCCGATTCCAGCAATGATTCGGACTAATAACGAAGAAGTTGAAATAGCAGGAGTTAAAATTCCTAAAAATAGCAAATTATTTTTGATGTATGGTTCTGCAAATAGAGACGAAAATCATTATCAAAATGCATCAGAATTCGATATTCAACGCTTCCAAAATCAAACATCCGACCATTTAGCATTCGGTCATGGAGTTCATCGCTGTATTGGTTCCGGTTTAGCTTTGATGGAAACAAGAATTGCTTTTGAATTGTTATCAAAAAGAATTCCCAATTTAAAAATTAAACCCAATCAAGAATTGAATTATATTCCGACCTTAATGACAAGAGGATTTACAAGTTTAATTCTGGAATGGAAATAAATTCAATTACCAATTATCAATTACCAATTACCAATTACCAACCCACCATTCCTAATTAATTGAAATGATAGAACAAAACAATACAAAATCGACTGCAACCTGTCCTTTTCATGCAGGTAAAGAATATCAACCTTTCGTTGAACCACAATTGGAAAATCCTTATCCGTTTTTTCAAATAGCTAGAAATCAAGAACCTGTATTTTATAGTTCCGTAGTCAATGCTTATGTAATTACAAAATACGAAGACGTTCTTAGTATACTCAAAAATCCTACAGTATATTCTTCAGCGAAGAGCTTACAAACTGCTGGGGATATGACTCCCGAAGCTGGAAAAGTATTAGAGCAGGGTTTTCCTTTTGTATCTTTAATTAATAGTGATGGAGAAAAACACAGACATTTGCGCTCTCCTTTTCTCAAAATATTTGCACCAGATAATCTCAAAAAAGTAGAACATTCAATTTACGCTATTGCTAATAGACTAGTAGACAAATTTATTGATAATGGCAGTGTAGAAATCGTCTCTAAATTCGGTCATCCCTTACCTTTAGAAGTCATACTAACAATGTATGGGGTACCTTTAGAAAAAATGGAACAGGTTAAAAAATCTGGTAGCGATATATCGCTATTCTTCTCATCAAAATTAACTCCAGAACATCAAATAGAATGCGCTCAAAGTTACGTTTCTTTGCAGCATTACATAGCAAGTTTAATCGAACAAAGACGTACCACACCTGGGGAAGATTTAATTAGTCAATTATTAACTAGCGACTTAACTACACCGGAAATAGTTTTAATGCTATGTGAGATGATTATAGCCGGACATAAAACCAGTGCAAATTTAATTAGTAAAGCATTGAAATTGCTTTTAGATACTCCAGGAGCATGGCAAAGTTTACATGAAAATCCATCCTTGATTCCTACAGCTATAGAAGAAGTACTCCGATTCGATACACCAGCTCAATCAATGATTCGAGTAACAACTCAAGAAGTGACAATTTCGGGGGTAAAAATCCCTCAAGATAGTCGGTTATTAGTACTTTACGGTTCAGCAAACCGCGATTCTGAAAAATACGAAAACGCAGATAAGTTCGATATCGAAAGATTCAAAGATATTCCGGTTGACCATTTAGCATTTAGCCACGGAACCCACCACTGTACCGGTTCCAATTTAGCTAAAAGAGAAGTAAGAATCGCTCTGGAAGTACTATCTCAAAGACTACCTAATTTGCGAATAACTTCCAATCAAGAACTACATCATTTACCGATATTAACCAACCGGGGTTATGAAAATCTTTATTTAGAGTGGGATTAACAGCGAACAGTTATCAGCGAACAGTAAATTGCGACTAGTCATTTGAATTAATTGATGTAATGGGAGCCGAACAGCTCCCTATTTCATATATATCTATAAATTTTATAAATTTTTCTGTTTCACTCGCTCAATATTAATCGAGTCATTTACGATTTATTTTGAATCAATTAGAAGAAAATTAGTATTTAATTATTCAATCTCAAAAAGAATAACTATCGAAACTTCAAATATAGGTATAAAAATAATCTGAGTTGATTCCGACATCGGAATAGAAGCCTTGACTGGATTTGCTGGAATTCAATTCAATTTTTATTGCATTAACGGTCAATAGTAGGTATAAAAACTTATTTCGATTCAATCAGTATTTTTATTCCTTTAGGATTATTTGCAATTCTTCACAAGAGTTATATAAAGGCTAGTGACCCTCATGAAATAAATTCCAACTTTTTCATAGAAATTGTCACAAAGAGTGTAAGTTTTAACAAAATTATGGCAACTCAAATCAACACAAATCCTGAAGAAGAATTAAATCAAATACAACCTCAACAAGCTGCAAATACTCCTCCTTCAGATTCCCCTGCCGGGACAGAGGCAACTACAACAGAAGATTCCCCCACCGGAACAGAAGCAACCACAACAGAAGATTCCCCCACCGGAACAGAAGCAACTACAACAGAAGATTCCCCTACCGGAACAGAAACAACTACAACAGAAACTGATTCCCCAACCGGAACAGAAACAAC
>JBCBHT010000296.1:0-8511 GCA_038525335.1 Cyanobacteria bacterium J06621_15
AAAAGATGTGAACTCATTGTTTTTAAATAATAGTGAGATTTCAGCATCTACCGTTGATGGAGAAGCTGGAAATTTAAATATTAATTCCGCAAACTCAGTAGAATTAACAGGGAAAGGTGGTTTATCAGTACAAGCAAATGAAGATGGAATCGCTGGTTCAATAACAGTTAATGCAAGTGATTTTTCTGTCAAAAATGAAGCTCAGGTCAGCGTAAGTAGCAAATTAGGACAAGCAGGTAATTTAGATATTGCAGCAGATAAATTATTTCTAAATCGAGGTATATTAACAGCCGAAACAAGTAAAAGTGGGGATTTAGAAAGTGCGAATATTACGCTTTCTGTTAATGATTTATTAATAATATCAAATAACAGTTTGATTTCCGCCGAAGCTTTTGATACTGCAAATGGAGGCAATATTACTATAAATAATTCTCAAGGGTTTACAATTGGATTACCTTTTGAGAATAGCGATATTACAGCAAATGCAGACAAAGGAAATGGTGGTGATATAAATATTACTACTCAGAATATTTTCGGCTTAGTATTTCGCGAACAAAGAACATCTAAAAGCGATATTACAGCAAGTTCTAAATTTGGCTTAAATGGAGAAGTTACCATAAACCAGTTAAATATAGATCCTGCTTCTGTTTTAGGTGAATTACCATCAACTTTGGTGGAAACAACTAGAGTTAAAGCTGGATGTACGGCTAGTAACGGAAATAGCTTTATCATTAGCGGAAAAGGTGGACTACCATCAAGTCCCGAAGATTTATTTGATGGACAAATATCAATAACTAACTTGGTTGATTTAGTGCCAAAACAAGAATATTCTTCTAATATTAAAAATGAAAATAGTAATATCAGCCTTAAAAATCCGAAAAATAAAATTGTAGAAGCTACCGGATGGATAGTTGACAATCAAGGTAGTGTGATATTTGTTGCCCAAATTCCCAAAGATGATTTACAAAATTCTGTAGTTCCTTCAGTTGATTGCAAAAGCTTTGAAGAGAATAGTTTGTAGAGAAGTTAAATAGCTTTTATCAAACAACTGAGGTATAGTTCCACATCATCCCAATGTAACTGCATTCTACTTCCCCTCTCCTTGATAAGGCTGCGGTGTACACACAAGTCTTAAAATCCTATCTGTGAAAGGCTTTTAGATTTGGAGAAAAATCGCTCAAAGCTTGTCATTGCGAGCGAAGCGAAGCAATCCCAGCACCTTGCGATTGCTTCGTCGTTCCTCCTCGCAATGACGATTTAAGGGGGTTGAAATCGCTGAAATGTTTATGGAGAGTACTTCTGTGTACACCGTAGCCTTGATAAGGAGAGGGGTTAGGGGTGAGGTAAACTGAGAAACGTTATACATAACGTCTCTAGGTTTGAAGAAAAACGAACCAGTCAAAATTATCTTATCTTCTTCCTCACAGGTGCTAAAACAACCAAGAAATCCGATTGTTCTCGGTCAGCTTTAGCAGAAGTTGTAGCGCTGATACTATAAACCGAACCGATAGCTTGCTTAAACATCTTAAAAAAGGGATTATCCGCATATTGTTGCGGTACAAAACCGTAAACCCACGACAGCAAAGAACCCATATTCATGTAAAAATAGCCACTATTTGGGCTAGGAAGAGAATTAGTTGCTGTATTAAAGTTATAAGCTGAAGGTAAAGCTAAATAAGGCTGCGGAACTAAATCTAGAATCGCTCCATATCCCGTAGTCACAATTAAAGTATTATTATCTACCCAACTATAAGCAAGCAAGCTTTTTGTCGAGTCCCCTCCAGAATCCCAACTTGTTACGGTTTGATTTTTAATACTTCTTTGTGAAACTTTCATTTCTCCCTTAGATACAGAGGTAATATAATCTCCCAATTTCTTCAAAGTTCTTTCCGCTGCAGTTCGATTACTGGTTTCAACAGCTAAACCAATTCCCATATCCGAACTAGGTTTCACAGCTTGAAAAAATCCCCCTTTAGTAGGGTACATAAAAAAGGCAAATTCCCCATCCATCCAGCTAATAATATCGCGGTCAAAATCTAGCCCAGTATTGGTAAGAATCAGCTTACGAAACGTTTCAAAAGCATCTTTAAATTGTTTTTGCGAGCTGAATAATTTAGATATAGCTTCCCATCTTTGATTCAAATTATTTCCGTTGAGAGCAGAGTATGTTGCTGCTGGCATTCGGGATAATATCGTTTGTGTTTTAATATTAGTAACAAGACTATTTCCCTTATATTCAGGAGAAGGATAAGCGTTTACCTGAAAACGAATTCCTTCTTTTTGAACCATAATAAAAGAACCAAGACTTTGATATTGCTTCAATTGTTGCGAAGAAAGAATATCATCTAAATCAACAGGAGGTAAACCTAAATTTGGGTCTTTAAGAATCTCTTTTGCAAAAGTAATATAGCCAACTGGGTCTTGATACATTGAGAACAATGGTTTACCAGTTTCAGGCTGTTTAATTGTTTTTTGGAACTGCGAATTTTGAGCTAAAGTCGCAGCTTTTTGCTGATTAGTATCAATTACTCTTTCAATTGATTGATTTGAATAACCAACTGCTAAATGTCCTGCTAAAACACCTACAACTAAACTAGTTGGCTGTCTTAAACTCGGTTTTTTTAGGCTTGGTCTTTTTAAACTTGGTCTTTTTAAGCTATTAGGTTTAGCAGCTTTATTTACAGGAGATTTAGGAACAGGAGGTACTGTACTATCTTGCGGTGGTAGACCTGGTTTTGATGATTTACCAACTTTTGTTTCTAAGATAGTAGTTCCTTTATATTGTCTTCGGTTAAAGCTTCCATTCGCTGTAAGTTTATCTAAAAATCTCTGTAAAGCTACTTCATCTTTTACAGGAATCAAAGATACAAAATTAGAATCGATAGTAACCTTTGAAGAACCAACTTTTGGTAAAAATGCAAGAGCTACTTGTTCTCCCAACCAAGGTTTAATTTCAGTTGCATATCCTCTTCTAAATTGAGGTGGAATAAATAAAGATATTCCATTCCAAACTGTATTAAATAACTGAAAATTTCCGGCTTTTCTCCAATTATCTGAAGACGTATCAACTATCGCAACCAAAGGTGCATCTTTTGGTAGAAAATTTGCAAATTGCGTATTTGTCTCAGTAGCTTGCAATCTACTTTTTAAACCAATAGGTGCAGAATTCTGAGCTAACGTGTTTCGATATACATTTTCTTGAGAAGCTTGTTGAGAAAAATTAGATTGAATTTCGATATTATTAGTAACATCAGCCGCTCGCGCAAAACTTGAGCAGCAAAACAAATTCAAAGCAGCTATTGCTCCTACTCTTACTAAAGACTTCATTCCACACACCTTATATACGTATGTTTTTTCTAACATAAAAGAAAAATAAATCACTTAGTAGTATTATCTAGGATTTGAGTAAAGTAGCAATGAAGAAAAATGCTTAATAATCAAGATGTTATAAATCTAAATATTTACATTCGTAAAATAATCGTGAAGCGGTTGCGACCAAAAATGTATTTATTACAAAATGAATAAGGAGTAGATAGTAGATAATACGTAGATGAATTAAAAAGGTACATAAATGTAACTTATTTATTGAAGTAATCCTTTTTTAATTAAGTAAGTCGGTGCAAAAAATTCAAGGTATGTCATTGCGAGTGGAACGAAGTGAAACGAAGCAATCGCAAGGTTTTTAGGAATGTTTACAATATGTTACATGGTTCGGTTTATTTGTGCCGACTTACTTAGTAATCAACACAAAAATTTGATAAAACGTCATATTTTCTCGTAATATCAAAATTGAAGCAAATTTAACAAAACGGCTATTTTTTAAACTTGCCGCTATAAATTTTGCTTGACAGATAACTTATATAACCGTTTGCAGATTAAAGAGAGGATTACAAAATGGCAACTTACACAGTGACACTCGTTACCCCTGATGGCGAACAAACCATCGAATGTCCTGAAGATGAGATTATGTTAGACGTAGCTGAAGAGCAAGGTTTGGATTTACCTTACTCTTGCCGTGCTGGTGCCTGCTCTACCTGTGCTGGTAAGCTTATATCTGGTACCGTTAACCAAGACGACCAATCTTTCTTAGATGACGACCAGATAGAAGAAGGATGGGTATTAACTTGCGTAGCTATGCCAACTTCTGACTGCAAAATCGAAACTCACAAAGAAGAGGACATGTAATTCCAACCAAAACTATTCACAGCAGGAATTTAAAAATTGGTTTTGCATTAAAGCACTGATTTAAAAATAGCACTGTATTAGGAATTCATTATCTTGATACAGTGCTGAATAGTAATTTTCTTAAAGCGCGATGGTAATTCCCGTTTCAGCCGATTGTCTCGCAGCATCAGCAACTTTGAGAGCATACAAGCTTTCCTCTGGAGTTACATACAAAGGAGTTCCATCAAAGAGATAATCTAAAACCATGGATGTATCTTTAGCAAATAAACCGCGACTACTACCAACTTCTACAGGTATTGTTTCTTCTGAATTAATTAAAAACCCTTCTTGAGAATTGAAAATTAATCCCCCATTTTCACCGTGTACTTCAAATTTACGTTCTTTTTCCCACATCGTTTCACCCTTAGCATATACAACCTCAGCTAAAAGTCCGCTAGTAAAATTTAGTTGAGCTGTACAAAAACAGGATTGATAAAACTCTACTTCCGTCTCCCAAAATCGGCTGTGACAATTAACAGTCATCACTTCACCAAATAAATTTGTTAATCGATGCAGTCTTGAAATAGCACCCATCAAAGGGAAACCAAACAAAGCATGACTGTAAGTCCACTTACGAGGGGCTGGATGTTCTGGCTTAATAGTGCTGTAGCGAACGTAAAAAATCCTGCCTAATCTAGCTAAGTGCTGCTTTAAAGCTTGATGTAAACCACCTAGAAGTTCGATATGCTCCACATGCAAAAGTTTATTCTTGGACTTTGCTAAACCTATCAATTCAGATGCTTCTGCTAAATCCAAAGCAAGTGGATATTCGACAACAACATGCTTATTAGCTTCCAATGCTGCACGCACTACAGTACCATGTTCGCTATTAACATTACTGACTATCACCAAATCAATATCTTCTTGTTCTATCAACTGCTGCGAAGAACCAAATAGCTCACACTGAAAATCCCGAGCAAAAGCTTCTGCTTTTAAAGGTTCATTACCTACAACAGCAACTAAATCAGTTCTTTCATCGCTTAAAAGCGCTTGCGCTCTTAATTTCGCCGCATAACCAGTACCAACTAACCCTACCCGCACTTTTAAAACCCTCAACAGCTTAAAAAAATTGGCTTGATTCTTAGCTAATTAAAACCAAAAACCTTATATATACCATTAATTTAAATAGTGCTCGTGATAACTGATTTACAAAATAACAAAAATTTTTGGTGAATATAATCTTTTCTAATAGTCCTGCCAAAACCAGCCAAAAAGCATAAGTAAAACTTATCTATATGGACTGTCCTTATTTCATTACTAATCGAGTCCAAAAACTGGTAACAAAGTCGAATTTATCTCGTAGTATCAGAATTGAAGCAAATAAAAAAAACGGCTATTCCTTCCGGAGCAGCCGCATGGTTTGCTTTAGGATAACTTATACTGCCGTTTGCAAAAAAGAGAGGATTTATAAAATGGCAACTTACAAAGTAACACTCGTCAGCGAAGCCGAAGGATTGAACACCACTATCGACTGTGATGACGATACTTATATTTTAGACGCAGCGGAAGAAGCTGGTTTAGACCTACCTTATTCTTGTCGTGCTGGTGCTTGTTCTACCTGTGCTGGCAAGATTACCGCTGGTTCTGTAGACCAATCCGACCAGTCCTTCTTAGATGATGACCAGATGGAAGGTGGATACGTATTGACTTGCGTAGCTTACCCAACTTCTGACTGCACCATCGAAACCCATAAGGAAGAAGAACTTTACTAAAACCAGATATAACTTACCGCTCTAAATGTAGTAGTTAGCTTTGTAGTTAAGTACTTCTTGAAAAGCAGCACGGTATCGGGGAAATTTCCCCTTTCAGTAGCTGCTTTTTTGTTTGGGAATTGGTAATGGGTAATTGGTAATTGGTAATTGAAAATTAAGCAGCACAGATAAAAATCAAACAAAAAATTAACTCACTAGCTGTTACGCATTTTATTTGTATATCGCTAGCGACCAAGATGGTCGCACTACAATATTTTCAATTTTTTGAAATATATAATTTAACTGCACATCAGTTTAACTCCTAACTCATAACTCCTAACTCCTAACTCTTACCCCAAATCACTTCCCAATCTTCACTGCATCGCTGAGCATTTGAATCTGTGTTCCGGGATAGTAGAATTTGAGAATTCTGCCGTTTTCCCATCCTAAATCTGCTAAATTCATAGCCCCAACTTGACTCAAACCAACTCCATGTCCCAATCCACCACCAATAAATTGATATCCCCAAGTTCCAGGTGTTCCTTTGTTGAGTTCTTTTAAGTAAAATAACGTGCTTCTAGGGGCAAAGAAAGCACTGCGAACTTCATCTTTATACAAGTTAAACGTACCAATATCTGTATCAACGGCTAGGTTCAAAATTCTTCCACCTTTACTCCGCTCAACTACTCGCATATCTTTGACGGTTTTAAATTTCGCAAAGGGACTGTTTTTTACCTTCAAAAATTTCTGCAATCCCTTGGTAATATTTTCTAAACTGCTCTCCCTACTCCAACGAAACCATTTTTGGTCGCTTTCGTTAAATCCTTTGTTCAAGCTCATAAACAAACGAAAATTCTTTTCATCTGCTAAACTTTGCTGTGATAAATCCCAAACACCCTTTGCAGTATCAACTACTGGTTTCAAATAAGGACGGTCTTCTCCATTCCAAACACTATCAAAAGAAGCAGTTACACCACCAGTTGTTGAAGAGTAGAGAGCATCTACTAATACGTTCTCATAAGTGAGTACCATACTTCTGGTGGCAGCAATCGCTTTATCAGTTTTTTCCGTTGCTCCCTTGAGTCCGTAATAAACTTGGCAGTGAGTATCAGCACATAATTGATAATTATCAACTTCAAATCTACGTAAATTTCTCAAAGCGTAGGTACGAGCAATGATTGCTTGAGCTTCCATAGCCGCTTGAGGAGCTTTTGCGCCAATTTCATATGGAACTACTCCGCGCAGATATGTTTCTAATGGCACGTTATTAACCAAAGAATACGTACCATAAGCATTGGGCTGTAAATTCAATCTTCCAGCGTAAAGACGTTTGGATTTAGATTCCCCGCTTTGATTATTTACTCTTATTAGATTCTTACTGCTACTAATCTTTAAATTATTTCGATTGTAGCGGTATCCATTTACGACCCAGCTTGCTTGGGGTACTCGTCGTAAAACTTTGCTATCAACATATGCTGTTTTTTGACCAGACTTTTTGACGCTTTTTAATAGCAAGCGCCGCAGTAAAGGTGTATCATAAACTTCTCTTTTCGCCCAAACCTGCCAGCGTTCTGGTTGAGCGATTTCGACTTCTATTCCTTTCTTACGCCACATTTCGGCACTGTCTTCGGCAGTCTCAAATGTCCGAAAGGTTCCCAAAACCAGCCGCTCGTCAAGAACTGGCTGCGTTAAAGGTAGCATCGCCGTCTGTATTTTAACTGGATTCGCAGTTACCAGTGTTTGCAGTCTTTTATCACTCGTAAAAGTTAATTTTAATTTGTCACCTTTCGTGGGTTCGAGTATTAACTCATCATCGGGATTTGACGCAAAACGCTGCACAATCCCAATCTTAAGCTCAACATCAGAAACCTTTGTGGCAGGAACAGATGCTCCCGTAAGTCCAAGTAGACACGAAGCCGTCAATACTGTAAAAGATAAACGCTCTAAGGAAATTTTCATAGAAATTCAAAACTAAGGGTGCCGCAACGCTACAGGAGAATTACTTTAAAAAAGCAGACCCAACTCAATACTATTGTGTGTATAAATTGCCTAATGATACCATTAGCAATTTTTTAACAAATCGTCGAGTTGCAACTTGAAGTCATAATGAGTATGATTAAGGAAAGGTGATAGAAGTAGCGAAGCCGTCATAGGATTATGAAAATAGAAGAAATCCCATTAAATCAAATAGTAAGACCACTTCCCCGCCAAAATGATTCTAAGAAAGTAGAAGACTTGATGAAGTCAATAGCAGAAATTGGACAGCAAGAACCAATAGATTTATTGGAAGTAGATGGAAGATACTATGGTTTTTCCGGGTGTCATCGCTTCGAGGCTTGTCAGAGATTAGGTAAAGAAACCATTAAAGCGAGAGTACGTAAAGCACCTAAAAGCGTTTTGAGGATGCATTTAGCATAACTAATGTAGAGACGTTATATATAACGTCTCCCAGAATTGCCGAGAAAGCAACAACCTTCAGAATTAGGGGCACAGTATAGCAAAGCTTTAATCGACATAAAAGTAAAAATTTAAAGAATTTGAGTTGTTGATATCACTAACAACTAAAAACTATCCACTATCCACTACCAAATAAACC
>JBCBHT010000297.1:0-8476 GCA_038525335.1 Cyanobacteria bacterium J06621_15
GATACCGTCCAGCAAGAAAGCGAAAATTTCGAGAATAATACTAGTTCCAGCCAAAATGATGATGCTTTTAGTCCTAGGGTAGGATTAGTTTATCAGCCCACTAAAGAGCTTTCCTTATACGGTAGTTACAGTACTTCATTTGCACCCAATTCAGGTGAAACAAGGTCTGGGAATTTTTTAGACCCCGAACGTGGCGAACAATTTGAAATTGGTGCTAGGGCTGAATTGTTAAATGGTGGATTAGTCGCAAATTTAGCAGTTTTTGATATTACGAAGAAAAATGTCTCCAATCCCGATCCTACTAATACTGCTGGGGAGACTTTTGTGGTTGCGATTGGGGAACAACGCAGTCGTGGGATTGAATTGGATTTGATTGGTAAAATATCACCGGGTTGGAATGTGGTTGCCAATTATGCCTATACTGATGCTGATATTACAAAAGATAATACCTCCATTGAAGGCAATCGGTTATTTGGTGTTCCCGAACATAACTTTAATTTGTGGACAACCTACAAAATTCAAAAAGGTTCACTAAAAGGATTGGGCTTGAGTCTTGGGTTTAATTTTATCGATGATAGATTTGGAGACAATGACAACAGCTTTGTCTTGGAAAACTATTTTCTCACCAATGCAGCTATCTCCTACAAGCGCGATAATTGGGAAGCAGCATTGAATTTCCGCAACCTATTTGATGTGCAATATATAGATAGTTCTGAAGGTTTCAGCAGACTCTTTGAAACTAGACCAGGTGCAGGTTTTACGGTAATTGGTTCATTGTCGGTTAAATTTTAACCGAAAATTATAGGGCTTTACGCCCTATTTCAGGTTTATAAATACAAAAGGTGTTTAAGCAAACAAAATTAAAAAAAATGCGTTTGGGGCGCAAAATCTATTGAGAAATCTATGCATTCACCATAAGCTTATTGAGAAAGATTAGCTTTAATCCCTTCAGCTTAAACCCTGGTGTGAGGACAGAATGAAATCATTTACTTTATTGAATTATCTGATACTGGTAAGTATTATTTCGTTGGCTGGCGTTCAATCGACTAAGGTGTTGGGTGAGGAAATTCCTAATAAAGGAAATAAAGAAATTGTTTCTCACCGGTCAGTAGATTTACTTGCTCAAAATAATAGCACATCAATCGTCAAAATTACGGACGTAAAAATAAATTCTACAGACAAAGGTATAGAGTTAATTCTAGAAACTGCAAATGCGAAAAGTTTGCAACCTGTAGGTAAAAATCAAGGAAATAGTTTAATCGCTGATATACCTAATGCAGTTTTAGCCTTAACGGATGGAAAAGATTTTCAGGTTAAAAATCCAGTCGAGGGGATTACTTCTGTAAGTCTAACTCAGGTTGATGAGAACAATATCCGGTTGACGGTGATGGGTGAATCTGGGGTACCAAAAGTTGTGTTGTTTGATAGCAAACAAGCTCTGACGTTTGCGCTGACACCAAGTGCATCAACCGCACAAGCACCACAAGAAACTACACAAAAACCAGAGGAATCATTACAACAACAGCCCACTGATGAAACTCAGTCGAAACCTTCATCAGCATCAAAAGATGAAGTGATTGAATTAGTAGTTACTGGAGAACGAGATAGTTACACCGTACCCAATGCTACTACTGGTACAAGGACAGATATTCCTTTACGTGATGTTCCTCAGTCAATTCAGGTAATTCCCAAAAAGATAATAGAAGACCAACAGGTTACTAACCTTACTGATGCTCTACGTAATGTTAGTGGAGTTCAGCAAAATAGTGGTGACCCCAGAGGTCAAAGATTTCAAGTTCGCGGTTTTGATAACTCTTCTCTGTTAAGAGATGGTTTTAGCGGTACATTTGCGGGTAGTGGAAATTCTGGTTTTCCAGAGTTGGCAAATATTGAACGGGTGGAGGTTCTCAAAGGACCTGCTTCTGTCCTTTTTGGTGCTGGTGAACCTGGTGGTGTTATCAACTTGGTGGGTAAGCAACCTTTATCAGAACCTTTCTACGAACTGGGATTTAAGCTGGGAAACCGTAGCTTTATTGAACCTAGCGTTGATATTTCTGGTCCCCTCACCGAAGATGGTCGCGTACTTTATCGGCTGAATGCACTGTACCGCAATGAGGACTATTACCGTAATTTTGATACCGATGTCCAACGCTTATTTGTTGCACCAGTCATTAGCTGGAAAGTTAGCGATAACACCGATATCACTTTTAATTTGGAATATTCAGACGAGGAGAGACCAGCAGATTTTGGTTTAGTTGCGATTGGAGACCAAGTTGCTGACATTCCCTACGATAGAGCGCTGGGAGAACCAGATGATATTACTAAAACTGAATATCTCAAAACTGGTTATAAATTAGAGCATCGCTTTAGCGACAAGTGGAAATTGCGTAACGCTTTTAATTTTATTAAGTATGATACAGCATTTAATGCTGCCTCTACTTTCGGCGTTGATGAGGCAAGTGGTAATCTCTTTCGTAGTTTCATGTTTCTCGACCAGCCAAGTAGCACCTATGAGTTACAGACAAATGTTGTCGGTGAATTTGCTACTGGAAAAGTTAAGCATAAACTTTTAGCTGGTGTAGACCTCAGTCGCAGGGAGCAACTAAATAATCTTGGTAGAGGGAATTTAGCTGCACCAACTCCATTCAACATTTTTAATCCAGTGTATGGAGCAGTTCCTCGACCAAATCCAGATAATGACCCGATTTTTTTCGATGGTGATTTTGAGGTAGATAGACTGGGTGTTTACCTCCAAGACCAAGTGACATTACTTCCCAACTTAAAGCTAATGGCTGGGATTCGTTACGATACTGTAGAGCAAAAAAGCACCAATAGACCTTCATTTTTCAATCCAAATAGTTCTGAAACTACCCAGAATGATGATGCTTTCAGTCCGCGATTTGGTGTTGTTTATCAGCCAAGTGAAGAAGTATCTATTTACGGTAGCTACAGTCAATCCTTTGTTCCCAATTCTGGAACAACCGTTAGTGGGGATGTCCTCGAACCAACAAGAGGAAAACAGTTAGAATTAGGAGTCAGAAGTGAATTATTGAAAGGTCGCTTGACGACAAACTTGGCATTTTTCAATATAGTCAAGGATAATGTAGCTGTTTCAGACCCCAACAACCTAACTTTTTCTATTCCTGCTGGAGAACAACGCAGTCGAGGAGTTGAGTTGGATGTTATCGGCAAAGTTACACCTGATTGGAACATAATTGCTAACTACGCTTACTTGGATGCAGAAACTACTGAAGATACTAGTAATTTAAAAGGAAATCGGCTATTTAACGTTCCCAGACATAGTGCCAATATCTGGAGTAATTACAAAATTTCTAGTGGTTCTTTAAAAGGATTAGGGCTTGGAGTTGGCTTCAATTTTGTTGGAGAGCGATTTGGAGATTTGGCTAATAGCTTTAAATTAGATAGCTATTTCCTAACCAATGCAGCGATTTCCTACGAACGAGATAATTGGAGAGCTGCTCTCAACTTCAGAAATCTGTTTGATGTTGACTATATTCAAGGAACCGAGAACAGTAGACGTAATGAAATCTATCCCGGTCAAGGTTTTACAGTGATTGGTTCGGTATCGGTTAAGTTTTAAGGAGTAAATGGAAACAATGTTAATTTTGGGGCAAAGAGTAGTAAGCTTGTTAAGTTTAAGTATTTTAACTGCTTTTGTAATTGTTGGTTGTAACAATACTAGCAATGATAAAGTTAGTGAAAATCAAACTATTGCCCCTTCCTCACAATCAAATTCAACAGCAAACTGCCGAAAAATCAAGCATGATGTCGGTGAAGCCAAGGTTTGCGGTGAACCTGAAAAGGTTGTTGCTCTGAGTTCCCATACTCTAGATTTATTACTTTCCTTGGGCGTTCAACCAGCGGGATATGCTGCTCCCATTAACTTACATGGTGGTGATAGATACAACAATCCCGCTCAACAAATTCCTTACTTAGGAACTCGGGTAACTAGTAAACCAATCAATCTTGGGAGCAGAAATCAACCTTCTTTAGAAAAATTAACTGCGCTAAAGCCTGATTTAATTATCGGAGAAGCAGGAAGTAAAGATTATTCAATCTTCTCACAGATAGCTCCAACTCTGTTTTGGAAAAATCGCACCAAAAAAGGAAAATGGAAGCAACATATCAGACGAATTGCCAAAGCACTGGGAAGGGAAGAACAAGCTGAAAAAGTAATTGAGAACCATGAAAAGCAAATAGCTACTGCTCGTGCTGAGTTTGCTCCTATAGTTGCGAATCATCCCAAACTGCTGTTGTTGGGAACAGACCAATTGCAGAAGAATATTTCTATTATTAACCCTGATAGCTATTTGGGTGAAGTTTTGCAAGGAATTGGTTTTGAGTTAGTCTCTTTACCTTCGCTAAAAGATAATAGTAAACCTGCTATTCCAGTTTCCATCGAAACTTTACCACAGTTAGACCGAGCAGACATTATTATTGTGCTGGGATATAACTTGAGTGCTGGAGAGAAAAAGCAATCTTCTGAAAATAAAAACAAGGAAATCAATAGAGAAATCAATCAGCAAATCGAAAATCATCAATCCCAAACAGCAAAAAAAGCTTGGAAAGAAAACGCAATAGCCCAATCTCTAACTGCTAGTAAAGAAAACCGCGTAAAATTTGCTACCTACTACCGTTGGAATGGTTTAAATGGACCAATTGGAACAGAGCTTATTATCGAGCAACTGCGTGAGTTTCTCCTATCGAAAGATACCAGCAATGAAACACCATAATTTTTCAAATAATAATAATAAATAATAATAAAAAATGCGTACCTTCCTAATAATTTGGATTGGTCAACTTGCTTCGTTACTAGGTTCGGAAATGACTAACTTTGCTCTAACAATTTGGGCTTGGGAAGTCAGCGAACAAGCAACTCCTCTATCATTAATTCTATTTTTTACCCAAACTCCGAGAATAATTGCTGCTTTATTTGCTGGAGTATTAGTTGATAGAGTTAATCGTAAAAAGTTAATGATGCTAGGGGATTTTGTTGCAGGTGTTTCCACTATTGCAATTTTACTGCTGTTTCTCACCGATAATCTACAAATTTGGCATTTATATCTAAGTGCTGCTGTCAACGGATTATTTGGTTATTTACAGAGTTTAGCTTACTCTGCTTCACTATCGGTAATCGTCCCCAAACAACATTACACCCGAGCTACAGCTTTAAACGGAATTCAGATGTCTGGTTCTTACATACTTGCTCCAGCTTTGGCTGGGGCTTTTTATTCTTTAATGGGCTTAGCTGGTATTCTCACCATAGATATAGTTACTTTTATCATTGCAATTTCCACTCTCACTTTTGTTACTATTCCCCAACCGACATCCCAAAAAGCTACTCAAAGAACTCTAAAATCTTACTGGGGAGAATTAACCTTTGGTTTCCGCTATTTATTTAGATATCCTCCACTACTCGCAATTCTTTTGTTTTGGGTTAGTAATAATTTTATCGATGGGATTAACTTTTCCATCCTTGGAGCAATGATTTTGGCTCGTACCGGTAATGACTCGACACTGTTCGGTACGCTGATGACTACTTTTGGTATTGGTGGTTTACTCGGGGGTGTAACCATCAGTATTTGGGGTGGTCCAAAACGTCGGATTCATGGTTTATTAGTAGGTAACGCTATCTGGAAATTTGGTTTACTCACCTTATCTCTAGCGCGAGGAATGGGTTTAAGAATGGTTTCTGGTTTTGTCAGTGGTTTTGTTTCCCCGTTCCCGAATAGTTGCAATCAAGCTATTTGGCTTTCCAAAGTCCCCTCAGATATTCAAGGAAGAGTCTTTGCTACTCGCTTTATCATTGCTCAAATTCCTACAGCATTAGGAGCATCTGTAGCGGGACCACTTGCTGATAATTTCTTTGAACCAGCAATGAGAACTGGTGGCAGTTTAGCACCAATTTTTGGCGGTATTTTCGGTACTGGAGTTGGTGCTGGAATGGCACTAATGATTTCAATATTATCTATTTGTGGAGCGTTGATTGCATTGTTTGGTTATGCTTTCCCTTTGCTGAGGGATGTAGAGCGAATTGTACCAGATTATAATGTTAAATAATTTTTTACGGATTATATTAGACTCGTTCATAAATTAAATTAGCGTAAAAAAGAAAGAAAAAATTAGGGCGTTGCATAAATGCGGGATGAACCAGCTTCTAAAACTATTGATACGACCTTCAAAATAGAACTAAATCATCCCATGATTCAGCAACACCAAAATTAGATATATATAACTCTAAATTATTACTATGTTTAGTTTGTAGATTTTTAATCGCATAATAAATAATATTTATGTTCAAAATAGTGATTAAATAAGATTTTAATTTATTGCTATTATTTCTAAGTATATTTGATTAATCTAGTATATTTCTTACAATTTATCAATAACTTTTCTTAAATAAACTAGCTACATACAGTATAAATAAAAGTCTTCCATCTTTCATAAGTCTAGGTTTTGCAATTATTTAGACTTAAAGCTGGCATCAAGCTACAATCATTCCATAAAACCCGATTCTATGAAAAACCGGGTTTATAGATTCTTATGAATAATTTAGAAATACTGTATAACTAAACGAAAGCATCAACTAAAATCTTTGTCCCCAAAAAAACCAAACTACCCCCACCAATTAACTCAACTTTTTGTTTAAACATATCACCGCAAAAATGACCAATATAGACTGCGATAAACGATAAAATAAAAGTAATAAATCCAATCACGGTAGCAGTTAATAAAATAGAACTTTTTAAAATTGATAATCCCAATCCTGCTGCTAAAGCATCGATACTAGTAGCAATTGATAGTGCTATTAAGGTATATATTTCCAAACAATTAAATTTAGGTTTTTCATCATCGCTATCCGTAAAAGATTCCAAAATCATCTTTCCACCGAGATAGGTGAGAATCCCAAAAATTATCCAGTGATTAAAACTAAGAACAAGATTTCTGATACTCAGTCCAATTAACCAACCAATTAAAGGCATGATTGCTTGAAACATACCAAAAAACAGCGCTATTTTCACCGCTTTAGATACTTTGATATGTCTAATAGTCAGTCCGCTGCTGAGAGATACCGCACAAGCATCCGCAGCTAATCCAAAAGCAAGTAAAATAGAGCTTGATAATTCCATTTGTGAAATAAAATATAAACCTAAGTTTGAATTATAATCTATTTTTTAAACGGTTATTATCATATTTATTTCATTGTTATTTCATTTTTTATTCATTTTTAGTAAAAGTGAATTGAGGGAATTAAATTAGAAGTTGGTAAATAAATTTTTAATGTATTTAATCCTTTCCAGACGGGATTATTTTATAAGTTTTGCCAGTGAACGTTATTATCTGCGGTGATATAGATAAAGTTGGCATTCTCTACTTTTGGTAATGCTTCTATCCAAACGGTATTAAATCCAAAAATATCAAATGTTCCTTATAAGGACAATCAAAAATCGTAAATCCAAAATCCAAAATCGTCTTACTTACACGTAACCGGATTATTTCAGTCACTGAACGGATTTTTATCCTGGTTGATAATATTGAAATTTTATAATATTTTTATATCCAACAAAAAACCCCTGTAGAGACGTAACATTGCTACGTCTCTACATTCGGTGGTACCTTCACAAAACTGATAACAAAATGATTGATTCAATTACTTCTTTTTAGTCGCTATAGCCAATTTTGCACCCTCAACCAATCTCACCTTATCCATTACAGCGACTATTGTTCCATGATTCACCCCTTCGTCTGCATTCAATACCACCATCAGTGGTCTTTCCGGTTCTACTTTAGCTTTTACCCCTGCTTCCAAATTATCTAAAGTAATTGCTTCCTTATTCAAAAACAATTTTCCTTCTTTATCTACAGTCAAAGTAACCCTTGCTGGTTGAGCTGCTTTTTTAGCGGAAGATGCTTGGGGTAAATTAACTGGTAGTCCTTCCTGACGAGTCAAAAATAGCGTTGACATGATAAAAAACGTCAAAATTGCAAATATAACGTCTATCATGGGGACAATATTAATCTGCGCTGGTGCATCAGCTTCATCTGGAAGACGCATAATCTTTGATTCCTCTCTCATAACGACGACGATAGAGTAATTCTAACTCTCCACCGTATTCTTGAATCAATGCCATTTGTCTTTGATACATTCCTCGAAATGTATTGGCAAATAACAGGGTGAAAATAGCAACTACTAATCCAGCAGCTGTAGAAACCAGCGCTTCACTAATACCACCAGTTACATTTGCTGTTTGAGAACCTCCTACATCACCAAGATCCAAAGAAGCGAAAGAAGCAATTAATCCTAATACAGTACCGAGAAGTCCTAATAAAGGTGCGAGGGAGATTATAGTATCAAATATATTTTGGAAGCGTTTGAGTAATGGTATTTCAGCCTGAGCTTCACTCTCCAAAGCCAAACGAAACTCTTCTGGAGTTGGTTGTTCTAGTTCCAAAG
>JBCBHT010000298.1:0-8464 GCA_038525335.1 Cyanobacteria bacterium J06621_15
TCCTAACTCCTAACTCCGTCTTGAAAAGTTTTGGGGACGGAAACCGACACCCCAAACTTTCCGCTAACTCCTAACTTCTCAATTGTACCGGCATTGCTAAATAAGTCATCTTCACTCCTCCGACGGGAGAAAAAATTACGGGAGCTAAATTATTATTTAACTGCATTTGAATTTCTACGGAGGGTAATGCTTTTAAACCTTCCATCAAATATTTAATATTAAAAGCTATGTCAATATCGTCTCCTTTAATTTGCGCTGACATTGATTCCATTCCACTACCAATTTCTTGAGTTTCGACCGATAAGGTAATTTCTTGAGATTCGCTGTCAATACTAAGCTTGGCTATATTATTTTTTTGGTCTGCTAATACAGCAATTCTTTCTAATGCACTAATCAACTGTTTTCTATCTAAAGTTAGTTCTCTCTCAAATGCATTGGGTATAAGTTGACGGTAAGCTGGATATTGTCCTTCTAAGGTTCTACTGGTCAAACGCTGATTTTGCCATTCAAAAACTACTTGTCCTTCATCAAAATACATTGCTACCGGCTCATCTTCTGTTGAACTATGAGCTAACATTCTTTCTAATTCTCGTAAAGCTTTATTCGGTAACGTTACCTGAACTGAATCTAGTTCTTCATCATCATTAAGATTTTCATTTGTAGTTTCCACTACTGCTAAACGATGTCCGTCGGTTGCTGCAAATTCTAAAATATCTTGTTTAACGGTTAAATGTACTCCTGTAAGGACTTGCTTGGTTTCATCTGCACTAGTAGCAAATAAAGAACCTCCCAAACCTTCAATTAATGCACTAGCAGGAAGATGAATCGCTTTATCATTTTCTGTGACAGGTAGTTCGGGAAATTCCTCTGCACCCATTGCTCTTACCTCATACTTTCCGCTTCTTGGGGTAAGGGTAAGCGTTAAACCTTCTCCTACAGATTGTTCTTCTGTCTCGGGTGCTTCATCGTCAAGGGTTATTTCTCCTTCTGGTAAACGAGAAACTATATCATTGAGTAGCTTTGCTGGAAGGGTAATTGTTCCCCCTTGGAGAACCTCAGCATTAAATGTAGTGCGAATTCCCAAGCTTAAATCAAAAGCTGTTAAACTTACTTGACTATTTGCAGCATCTGCTTGTAAAAGCACGTTAGCAAGTATGGGATGAGTCGGACGGGAAGGAACAGCACGAGAAGTTAATGAGAGGTGAGTGTTTAAATCGCTTTGGCTGCAAACTAGTTTCATAATTGGTGGGGATGCTGCTTTTGAGTAGATAAGTATATTAAACTAACATCTCGTACTATTCTCAATATTCAACAAAACCTAAAAAATATTTTTAATTTTGAAAAAGTAAATTATTTTAATTCAGCACTAAAAGTTTTGCAGTTAGTTTTGCTTTATTTTGTGGTTCAAGATATCGAAGAAAATTATTTCTTGAAATACACAGCGCTTAGTTCTAAATCACACACTTGTAATCTGGAAAACGTTATTACGATTTTGAGAGATTAACTTGGCAAAATTGTGGAAAACTTTATATATCCTTTATCAAAAATGGTTGTGTGAATAACTAACTGTGGAAAAACCTGTGGAAAACTTATACTTTTTTCCACAGGTTTGTTTAATTTAATGAAGTTTTCCACAGCTTTGCGTTAAGTTTTCCACAAAATAATTTTATTTTAATTACTTTTTATACATGTCTTAATTTGCAGAATGCTTTCAGATAATTGAAAAGCTTTATTTTTTTAAGAAATCGCTGAAGATACTTTTTTAGATTATAAAAAGCCGATTCTCGATTATCACTTAGAATTGTTCATACCGATGCGGTCGCCAAGTTGACGTAAGGTTTGTCCTAAGCTGTGGTCGGTTTCTTTGAGTTGAGCGATTTTGTCGCAACTGTAAATTACTGTAGTGTGGTCTTTACCACCAAATTCTTCACCTATTCTGGGTAAGCTCAAATCAGTATGTTTTCGCATCAAATACATCCCAATTTGCCTAGCCCAACTAATTTCTCGTTTTCGTGAATTACTCTTAAGGTCTTCAATTGAAACATTAAAGGTATCGGCTACTATGCTCAAAATTGCGACTGGAGTTGCTTCCACTCTGTCACCTTGCGGTTCTAAAACCGAACCAATGTTTTCCACAGTCATTGGTAAACCCCAGATAGAAATGTAAGCCATTGCTCGAATTAAAGCACCTTCTAATTCTCGAATGTTAGAAGTATAGTTAGCCGCTATGTACTCTATGACATCTTTAGGCAAATTTAGATTTTCATATTCAGCTTTTTTTTGCAAAATAGCCATTCTAGTTTCTAAATCTGGTGCTTGGATATCGGCTATTAGTCCCATTGAAAAACGTGAAGACAATCTTTCTTGCAAGCGGGGTATTTGATTCGGGGGACGGTCTGATGCGATAACCACTTGTTTTCCCGCTTGATACAAAGTGTTGAAGGTATGAAAAAATTCTTCTTGAGTCGATTCTTTGCCTTCAATAAACTGTATGTCATCTACTAACAGTACATCAGCAGCTCTGTAATGTTCCTGTAGGCTTTGTCTGCTGTCATTACGAATAGCGCTAATTACGTCATTAGTAAACTGTTCGGTAGAAACATAAAATATTTTTGCCGAAGGGAAAATTTCTAGGCGATAATTACCTATAGCTTGCATTAGATGGGTTTTCCCCAGCCCTACACCACCATATAAAAATAAAGGATTAAATTCCTTTCCTGGAGATTCTGCAACTGCTAAAGATGCAGCATGAGCTAAACGATTGTTTGCACCGACTACAAAACGAGAAAACACATAGTTTAAATTTAGGATTGATGTTTTTTGCCCGTTTGTGCCAATGTTTTCCGGAATATTCGTTATGGGAGTTTGAATCCTTACTTGATTATCATTGATGTTGGTAACACTGTCTTCTTGGCTGACCGTAAAATAAATACCTACTGGATGACCAAGAATATCCTGGACTACCGACGCTATGGTTTTTATGTAATACTTTTGTAACCAATTGCGAGCAAAAGGATTGGGAGTACGAATGACCAAACAATTATTTTCCAGTTTTTCGGCGATCGCAGTTTTAATCCAAGTTTCAAAGGTAGGACGCGAAAGTTCTAACTGTAAGCGTTCGAGTACCTCAGACCATAAATTTTCTATCTTGTCAGACATTATCAACCATCAGTTTTAGGTAATCGTCGTTTGGAAAAGATATTTGTAGGATTAGCCTTGTCTAAAACATGAAAACCCGGTTAATCTACACCAAAAACGTGAACTTTACGTTTTGATTAGTGTCCGTAAGGATTCATTCAGTAGGCAATATCCTACCACTCACCAAATAATACGGAGAAATAAAATCACATGAATAAAAAAGAGCATGAACCGCGATTGAGTAAAATTTATATCAAAAATAGAAAGCAACAAATTTGGTCAAAAAACTTTATCTTAACTTTTATTGTTACGATTAGTACAGCTTTTCTCGGAGGCTGCTCTTTACCAAATAACATTTTCAGCAGTAGACAACCGCAGCAAAGAGCAGAAGCTCAAAGTGAAAATGGTAATGTGACCAAAGTTGCTCCTCCTCCAATATTTAGAGACTCCAAAGACCCTAACTTTGTGGTTTCCGTAGTCCAGGCAGTGGGACCTGCTGTAGTTCGTATAGATACTTCTAGAACAGTAACATCTCGCGTTCCTGATGAATTCAACGACCCGTTTTTTCGTCGATTTTTTGGCAGTAGAATTCCAACACAACCCAGAGAAAGGCAGCAAAGAGGAAATGGTTCTGGATTTATTGTTAACTCTAATGGTGAAATATTAACCAATGCTCACGTAGTAGACGGAGCCGATAGAGTAACTGTTGAACTGAAAGATGGTCGTAAATTTGACGGTCAGGTATTAGGTGAAGACCCTGTTACAGATGTTGCGGTGATAAAAATTGATGCAGACAATCTTCCCACCGTTCCTTTAGGAGATTCTGACGCAGTACAGCCAGGAGAAGCAGTAATTGCGATTGGTAATCCCTTGGGTTTAAACTATACAGTTACTTCCGGAATCATTAGCGCTACAGGACGTTCTAGCAGCGATATTGGTGCTTCTGACAAACGAGTTGATTATATGCAAACCGATGCTGCAATTAACCCCGGAAACTCTGGAGGACCTTTACTAAGTTCTAGAGGAAGAGTTATAGGAATGAACACCGCGATTATTCGAGGTGCTCAAGGTTTAGGATTTGCTATCCCTGTCAACACAGTTAAGAGAATTTCTCAAGAATTAATTGCTAAAGGTAGAGTAGACCATCCCTATTTAGGAATTCAGATGGTGACTTTAACACCAGCAGTCAAAGAAAGATTAAATAGTGAAATCGGGAATCCTAATATTTCTACAGATAAAGGGGTTTTATTAATACGTATAATGCGTGGTTCTCCAGCATCTCAAGGTGGGTTAAAAGCAGGAGATGTGATTGTCAGCATTAATGACAAGTCCGTTGAACGTAACGAAGATGTACAAAAATTAGTAGAAAAAAGTAAAATAGGTCAGCCATTAGAAATAAAGGTACAGCGTAACGGAAAAACTGTAAATTTAAGAGTTAGACCCGCACCTTTACCAGCAGCTAGACGTAGTTAAAAGTAGTAAGTAGTAAGTAGTAAGTAGCAATCAGGTTTTGAGGTTAATTTACATTTTGTTATATAGCTTCCGCTTGCCTGTACTGACTTACTTAAAAGATGAAAAATAGGAATATAAAAGCGAATAGCTATCAGCCTTAAGTTATCAATTACGGCTAATTTTGATTGTTAATTTCGATTAGTTAATTATAGTTATAGCCATAGAGAAATTTTTTAACTTTAACCTTTGAACTTTAACCCTTAACCCTTAACCTTTAACTTATTTAATACATGTCTGGTAAACTTTCTATCATTCAATTAGGTAATCCCATTCTGCGCCAAACAGCTAAACCTGTTAAACAAATTGATTCGGCAAATATTCAAAAACTAATTGACGATTTGCTGACGACTGTTAGTGATGCTAACGGTGTTGGTATCGCAGCACCGCAAGTTGCTGTAGGTTATCGAATTTTTATTGTTGCTTCACGTCCAAATCTTAGATATCCTAATGCTCCTTTGATGGAACCTACAGCAATGATTAATCCCAGAATAATAGCTCATTCAGATGAAATAGTTAAAGATTGGGAAGGTTGTTTAAGTATTCCCGGAATCAGAGGTTTAGTACCAAGATTTCAGAAAATAGAAGTTGAATATACCGACAGAAACGGGAATTTAGTACACCAACAACTAACAGATTTTGTTGCTCGTATTTTTCAACATGAATACGACCATTTTGAAGGGCTGGTATTTTTGGATAGAATTGAAAGCACTTTTGATATTGTTACCGAGCAAGAATATCAAAATCTGATGTTTGATAAATTATAAGGAGTTGGTAATTGGTAACTGGTAAATGGGTAATAGGTCATAGGTCGTAGTTAATAAATAATATTTGTAACTAGTAATTAGATACAAATCATATAAATCATATAAATTCAAAGTAACTTATAAGTTTTAACATTATTAACAAATATCCTATTCTTACCAATTATCAACTACCAACTACCAACTACCAATTACCAGAAACCCGACTTCCAAAAATCAAAAGTCGGGTTTCTTAAATGTGTGTGCAAGAAAACAATCACTTTTATGTGTGGTTCATTAATTATTCTTCTTCAGGGTTTCGATATCGCTTGTAGACTTCCATTGCAGCTAAATAACATTCATTCGCTTTTTGCAAGTTGTCGTTTTTATCCCCCCGAATGCGCTTTTTGTAAGCATTACCCAAATTATATTGAGTCATTGCCCATTGTTGAGGAACTAAATCTGGTTGATACACTTCCAAAGCGCAATTGTATGACAATATGGCAATTTCCATATTCTCAGCTTTCTCACCAGTAACGCGGTCGCAATAAACGTTACCCAAATTATATTGAATTGTCGCCCATTGATACGGAAATACCGAACGTTGATATATGTCAAGTGCGGCAAAATAGTGTTGAATTGCTATTTCAATATTTTCCGATTTATCGCCATTATCGCGACTTTTATAAGCCGTACCCAAATTATTTTGAGTCATAGCCCAATCTTCGGGAAAAATATCGCGCTGGTAGACTTCTAATGCACGCTTATAGCAAGCAATTCCTTCATCTAAATTATCAGCACTATCACCAGTCATACGCTCAACCAAAGCATTACCAAGATTGTTCTGGGTTCCAGCCCATTCTTCGGCATACTTATCGCGATTAAAATAAGTCAAGGCTATTTCATAACCTTTAATAGCAATTTCTAAGTTCTCGGCTTTATTACCTAATGAGAACTGTTGAATTAATACACTAAAATTTACAAGGTCTACTAAGACACTATGAGCTATTGACGGCTGTACTTTTTCTACAGTTTCTTTTACCCAACCTTCCATAACTTCAGCAAAGTGCGAATTGAATTTATCTAAATTCGCAGCAAAAAGTGGATACAGCACTTTTGCATTACCGTTAGTTTTGGAAATAGTCCGCAAAACTTCACCCAAAAAATCTAGATAATTTTGGGAAGATTTAGCAGGAGGTAAAGAACTAGTTATTCCTTTAGCTAAAGGAGTCGCAATACTTTGCAGAAACTCAGAAGCTTTTTGTTCGCCGATTTCTGCCATAATTCCTGCGACTTGTCCTAGAGTCAAAACGAATTGCGTATCAATCAAATCTTGATTTTTACGCAGTATCTCCGCTTCGCTTCCACTAGGACAACTCATCAAAGTTTCAATAAGTTCCAAATAAGCAGAAGGACGTTCATCATCAGAATCAAAGGTTTTTGTTGCTTGCGCTAACATACCTCTTAACTCTTCAGCCAAATTTCGTAGAAATTCAGAAGTTCTTGGAGAACCCTGTTCTTCAGCTTTGATGGCTATCTGCTCCATCACCATAATTAAATCTTCATCCACCAATTTTGAATTGGCTTTTAAGATTACAAATTCCTCTCCACTAGAACAATGCAAAAGCTCCTTAATTAGAGCGATATACTCTCGCAGACGGCGTTCATCCATTAGGGTGAATCTCCGTAAATTTTAAGATAATTTTTACACCTCACCCCCGGTAACGTAATCGATATAAATACCTCTCTTAAGCCCTTTGATACATTTATTGCTACTTCTAGTGGATGACGAGAAGAAGGGAATAACGAGTAATGAGTAATGAGTAACAAGTAATAAGTAATGAGTAATGAGTTAGGAGTTAGGAGTTAGGAGTTAGGAGTTAGGAGTTATTCTTTCACCTGTTCCACCTCTACCTTCTCTCAATTACCAATCCCCAATCCCCAATTCTCAATTCCCAATCCCCGATTAAAAATTCCAAACTGCCGCTTGGCTTCTAAAATAAAGATAGAATTTGTTGAGATTTGTATATATAAGAGTTAATGTCCAATGGCTCCTGCCGTTCTAGTCGAAAATTTAAAGAAGAGTTACGGTACAACCCAAGCCGTTAAGAACATTTCCTTTAAAGTCGAACAAGGGGAAATTTTTGGTTTACTCGGTCCTAATGGGGCAGGGAAAACTACTACTTTGCGTGCTTTGTGTACTTTGACTACACCTGACGCTGGTAAAATTGAAATTTCTGGCATTTCAGCAATTGATAATCCCAGAGATGTTAGAAAACGTCTTGGCTATGTAGCTCAAGAGGTAGCCCCGGATAAGGTGCTTACCGGAAGAGAATTATTACAGCTTCAAGCAGCGCTTTACCATATACCTGCAAAAGTTACGAAACAACGTATTGATACAGTTTTAGATTTACTTGGTTTACAAGAATACGCAAATAAAAAAACCGGGACTTATTCTGGTGGTTTACTTAAACGCTTAGATTTAGCAGCAGGATTACTTCACGCACCTACTGTACTAGTCCTGGATGAACCAACCGCAGGACTTGACATAGAAAGTCGTTTTGTAGTGTGGGAATTTCTTAGAAAACTGCAAGAAGCAGGAACAACAGTATTAATTACCAGCCATTATTTAGAAGAAATAGATGCTCTAGCCAATAGAGTTGCCATAATCGACCGTGGTGAGGTAATTGCGACAGGAACACCATCACAATTAAAAGATAAAGTAGGGGGAGATAGAGTTACTCTCCGTATTCGAGAATTTACTTCGGATGATGAAGCTCAGAAAGCCAAAGATTTACTCGCTAATTTATCTTTTGTTCAAGAAGTAATTATCAACGCTGCTCAAGGTAACTCCTTAAATTTAGTAGTATCTCAGCAAAACGATGCTTTGATTACCATACAGCAAGCCTTAAATGATTCTGGTTTACCAACTTTCGGTATTGCACAATCTCGTCCTAGTCTAGATGACGTTTACCTAGCAGCAACAGGACGTACTTTAATGGATGCTGAACTAGCTGCTGTAGGTACCAGAGATATGAAAGCAGAAAAGAAACAAAGTATGAAGTAATGAGTAG
>JBCBHT010000299.1:0-8455 GCA_038525335.1 Cyanobacteria bacterium J06621_15
GAGCATCATCTTCGCTTGGAGCTGCTTCCGGAGTTACGCCACCAGGTATTGGAGTAATATTTGTAGGAGCATCATCTTCGCTTGGAGCTGCTTCCGGAGTTACGCCACCAGGTATTGGAGTAATATTTGTAGGAGCATCATCTCCGCTTGGAGTTACTTCTCCTCCAGGAACTGTACCTGGAACTGGAGTTACACCTTCAGGAGTTGTGCCAGGAAGAGGTGCATCTGGTGCTGGAGTTACACCTTCAGGAACTGTACCAGGAAGAGGTGCATCTGGTGCTGGAGTTATACCTTCAGGAGCTGTACCAGGAAGAGGTTCTTCCGGTGTAGTTTCAATAGTGTTATCTGGAGAAGTATTATCTTCTAAAGGAGCAATTTCTTCTGCTTCTGTATCTTCAGGAGAGGGTGTTGCTGCATTCGCGCCTTGGCAGCGAGAATTTAATGGAAAACGGACGCATAAAATTTCCATTGCATCTGGCGAAAGTTCTTCTTCTGCTGCTGCAACAATGCCGTCATCAGACTCTGAAACACTTGTAGGTTCCTCACGCTCTGGAAAGTCTCGATTAGGAAATTTAGTTGATTGAGCAACTGCAACAGTGCTACTTAATGCCAGAGTCAGGGCCGCGCCAATAAGGGTTATAAATTTGCCCTTCATAATTATTCACTCCTCAAAAGTAATACCACCGCCCATTAAATCAAACAAATGGCTTTAGAAAATCTGTCTAAATGAGGATGTGTATTTTAAAATTTATATGATTGGAGAATCAAAAATGTAAAAACCTAATCATTTTGACTTAGTTTATTTGTTGATATATATACTTATGTATATTCTGTAGCTTTGCAAGTTGATGAAGCTGTAAAAGAACGTAAAACTGATATTTAAAAACGAATAAGAAGCGAGGAATCAATAAATTACGAGTATTGTATTGTATTAAATACGACTAGTTTTTCATAAGATTAAGTGTAATTCTTGTATCATATATAATAAGGAACAATTCAGTATTGCCAAACTTCATATATTCTTGTGATTAGAATGGTGAAATAACAGCATTTTAGGGCAAAATATTGCTCGATTATTAAAGATTATTAAATAATAACCGTGGTGTGAATAGCCCATGAGTTCCCCCCAACCCCCTAATAAGCCGCAAACTTTACTTGGTCAACTGACTCAAGCAGTACAAACAATTCAAGCTCGGGTCGATTTTTCCAAGCTGGCTCTCAAACCTAATGCTAGAGTCCCAGAACTTTGGGTACAAGAAGCTGGGGCAACCAGCGCTCAAATGTATCCCTTGCTTGGTGACCGTTATATGATAGGTCGTAGTTCAAAATCTTGCGATATCGTTGTCCGAAATCCGGTAGTCAGCCAAATTCATCTGTCTTTATCGCGAGATTCATCTCAACGCAAGCCAGTTTTTGTCATTAAGGATGAAAAATCCACTAATGGTATTTATCGAGGTAAGCGTCGGATTGATTCTTTGGAATTACGTCATGGTGATGTTCTTACTTTAGGTCCGCCAGAACTAGCAGCTTCGGTACGTCTACAATATTTAGATCCTCCACCGTTTTACGTTAAAGCTGCTACTTGGGCAGGTTTAGGGGTCGCTGGTGTCAGTGCCTTATTGATGATGGTAATTGGCATAGAATGGCTAAAATTTTCAGTACGACCTTTACCAGCTGCGACTCAAGGACCAGTGGTAGTTTATGCTGGTGATGGTGAGACACCACTGCAAGAGCCTCGAACAACTGCTCACGTAGATTTAAAAAAAATATCTGATTTCGGACCTTATTTGCCTTCAGCCGTTGTAGCTTCAGAAGATAGCCGTTTTAATTGGCATTTCGGTGTTGACCCATACGGTATTTTGCGAGCAGTACTAATTAATACCCGAACTGGAGGCGTTCAACAAGGTGCTAGCACGGTTACTCAACAAGTAGCTCGTAGTTTATTTAGAGATTATGTTGGTAGGCAGGATTCTTTAGGGCGTAAAGTACGCGAAGCAATTGTATCGTTGAAACTGGAAACGTTTTATAGTAAAGACGAAATTTTGCTTAGTTACCTAAATCGCGTTTATTTAGGTGTAAATACTTCTGGTTTTGAAGATGCCGCACGATATTATTTTGACAAGTCAGCTAAAGAACTAACCGCAGCTGAGTCCGCGACTTTAGTAGGAATTTTGCCCGCTCCCAACGGTTTTAATTTCTGCGGTGATACTAGAAGTAGACGCAGTATTATCAGCTATCGTAATCGCGTTTTAAAGCGAATGCGGGAAATGGGTAAACTCAAGCAAGATGAATATAATCGCGCTAGACGTTCGCCGGTTGAAGTTAGCTCAAAGGTTTGCGAGCGTCAGGCTAAAAGAATTGCTCCTTATTTTTACAGCTACGTATTTAACGAGCTTGAATTTATCTTGGGAAAAGAATTGGCGACTGAAGGAAATTTTATTATCGAAACTCAGTTAGACCCAAGAATTCAAGCTGAAGCCGAAAAGTCTCTGGAAAACCATATCAAAACTGCTGGATCTAGTTTTGGCTTTTCTCAAGGAGCAGTTGTTACTCTCGATTCAAGTACGGGTGGTATTTTAGCAATGGTTGGCGGTCGCAATTTTTTAAATAGCCAGTTTAACCGCGCTTATCAAGCTAAAAGACAGCCCGGTTCAACTTTTAAAGTCTTTCCCTATGCTGCTGCTATTGAAAAAGGATATGGCACCGGAAGGACTTACCGCTGCACTGGTGTAACCTGGCAAGGTATTAGATACAGACCTTGTAGAGGTGGTACTGGTTCAATAACTCTTGCTACTGGATATGCTCTTTCTGAGAACCCCGTTGCTTTACGAGTTGCTCGCGATGTCGGGCTTGATACGGTAGTCAAAATGGCAAAACGCTTGGGAGTGCGTTCGGAACTTAATCCAGTTCCTGGATTAGTGTTGGGTCAAAGCGAAACTACCGTATTAGAAATGACTGGAGCCTTCGGTGCTATCAGTAATAGAGGTGTTTGGAATCGTCCTCATGCAATCAAGCGGATTCTCGATAGTAGCGATTGTAAAAACCGCGATGACTTGAAAACCTGTCGTGTAATTTATGATTTCAATCAAGACCAAGAAGCGAACAAGCGAGTTTTGAAAACGACCGTAGCAAATACAATGACAAGTTTGATGCGTCAAGTAGTCACTAGAGGTACGGGACGTGGTGCTGCTATTGGTTTTGGAGAGGGTGGAAAAACAGGTACCACAGATAAAAATGTAGATTTGTGGTTTATTGGCTTTATCCCCGGTCGGCGACTTGCTACAGGTATTTGGTTGGGAAACGATGATAATTCTCCCACATCCGGTAGCAGCGCCCAAGCGGCTCAACTATGGGGAAATTATATGCGTAGAGTTGTAAGGTGAGGGTAATAGGTAGTAGGTAATGGGTAATAGGTAATAGATTTACATTTTAGAAGTACGATGTTACCGGTCAAAGAAGAAATAATATTTAATTTATTACTTCTTACTTCTTACCTATTACCTCTTTTTTATCGATATCCTTGCCAAGGTGTAACTTCCACTTTTCCACCTGGTTTAAATTCGACTTGAAATTGAGCCAAGGGTTCTTGAGTTTCTGTATTATTCGTATTATCACCTGGGAATAATTTGGGAATAGGCGTTTGACGGAAATTTTTGAATGCTTCTTTATTTAGTGGCTCGTAGTCGGCGATGGTTCCATTTTGCTTGACTGCGACTCGATATTTTAAACTCTCTTCATAGGTCGTATCACTATTCGCATTTTGACTTAGAGATGCCGATAGTTTTTGATTGAGATTAGAAAGTGCGTTCTGGTTGGTAATTGTTGTTCCTAAATTATCGGACTTGTTAACATAACCCAACCAGGGACTTACTTCCAATACTCCCGTTCTTCTGAAAACTACTTTAAATTGAGCAATTGGTTCGTTGGCGATCACACTACTCGAAGCAGGGTTATAAAGCACTTTGGGCAGTGGAGTTTTTTCAATAGCAGCGTTGGCTGTTTGACTTTCTGCCTTGTAGCCAACAATTGCACCGTCACCAGCAGCGCCAATACGGTAAACTATGTCAGACTGCAATCCTTGACGATTTTGCCAAGCTTGATTTAGCTGTGTATATACTTGACCATTTAATTTACGCAATCGCGATGCATTCTTGATTGCAGGGGCTGAACCAATAAGTTTTTCTAAATCCCTAACTGCTGAGGGAGAACCAGGAGATTCTGTTGCGGTTTGATCTGAGTTATTGGTTGTATTATTAGCTGTTTGCGTAGGTTGAACGTTTGTATTATTGCTTGAAGTGGTAGGTTGAACCTGTGGATTAACGCTTTCAGTATTAGAACCAGTTCTTTTCTGTGCTTGGGCAGGTTCTCTAATTTCTGGTGCTGGCATCAAATTAAATGCGATAGCAGCAGCAGCTAAGCTGGCAACTCCAACACCTGCTGGTACTGCTTGTTCTAGTAAAGCACCGCTAACGGCACTATGTCCTCTAGCAACTGGTTGTAACTCTAAGGTCAATTCTGGTAGAGTTTGAGTATCTGCAAAAAATTGATCTACAGCTTCTACCAAGTCAAACAGTTGTACTGAGTTTAAATCAACTTCAATAGTTTTTTGGGCACCACCGTTATTCAAATCTGCTTGAGGAGTATCCGAACGCACGCTTAATTTGTGGCGATTAGGATTAATCTTTTCTAATTGCACTAGTTCCGATTCGGAGTTATGAGCTTGAGGGTTAGAAATATTACTTAAAAATTCTTGAGCGTAGGCACTAACTGCTCTAACTAAACTCTCAAAAAATTCCCTACCACCGGCTATACTTTGGGTGTATCCAGATAAAGTACATTCAGCATTCACCAAGATAGACAGTTCCGGGCGCATTTCCTGAAACTGTGTAGTTTTTGAAGCGTCGCTCAAACCTTCTAAAAGTAACGTGCAATTAGGTAAACTATACTTACGTTGAATATTCATTCTACCTCACCATCAAAAAGACTAATCCAGAAGCGCTGCATACCGGCTGTTCCAGTACAGAAGAGTAACTGAGCTAAGAGTGAAACAGCAAGTTCGTTTAATTTATCGTCAGAATTAAGCGCCATTAATCCAGAACGTCTCTTATTCATCCGACTTCTAAAATGCGCTCGGAATCGTTCCAAATAATTAGAGAGACGCAAATTCTGTTCCAAAGGAATCTGCTTCTCTACCATCTGCTGATTTATCATTAACAATTGACGAATCACAACTGTCAATCTTCTAGCTAAATAGCAGGAAATAACCACTAGGGCTTTGGCTTCCATAATGGTTAAAGGTCGGCGAATATTTGCTCTGCGTAAAGGATTAGTGCTACGCATTCGCCATAAATTAACTCGGTCTTTGATAATTCCCTTTAAATCCAACTCTTGAGCAAATGCCAAAATAGCTTCAGAACCGCCAAGATCCAAAGCTTCAATTGCAAGTAGAATGAGGTCAATTTGTTGCCTAGTTCTGCGGGGACATCCTTTTCCCTCAATCGCGGGGTCAGGTAGCGTGTCCAGAATCATAGGCAAATCTTGTTCTGCCGGACTATTGAACGGCGTTAAAGGAGCGGAAACATTCATTTATCAGTTCCTTATAGGGCTGCTGTCCTAAAAAATAGGTAAAATTAATTAAACAATGGTAGTCTTCATCAATCAATTTTGGATTTTGGATTATCCCCAACAAATAAATTGAGGGGTTTGAGATTTTCGGATTGATGTAAACCGGGGTTTGAGATTTCCCCAACATACTTGACAATTTTAGATTTCTGAGATGTTTCAAACTAGGGGCTTAAAACAATTCATAATCTAATCCAAAATCCTGCTGAATAAAATCTAAATTTTTTGGTCGGAGTACACAAACCATCTAGCAGTAACACAACTGCCTGATATATACATTAATTACTGTTTCATATCCAAGCTTTCCGTATACCTAAAATCGAAGTTTTAAAGCATTTTTATAACCTATCTAAGAATGATTGTGAGATTACAACCCGCTAGAAGAGCGTTAGTGTAGATTCCTATCTTATGTGAGCGTATCGGCACCCGCAGGGTTCAACAAGTTTTGCCTTTTAACGCAATTAGTCCACTATAGCCTAAACCTTTGCGGGTTCTTATTTACAGATAACATCAACAATTTGTAGCAATAACCATACATATAAACGTACTTAAAGGTTCCCAGCAAAGTACTAACCTAGCAGCAATATTGCTGTCAATTCAATTATTTTGCCGCCATTTAACCATTAAAGTCATTTGTAAGAATACTGATTTACGCTGCTTTTAAGCCTCCACTACAAGATTCACCGTTCGCGTAATATATTAGACCTCATATAGTCAAAAGATATTAAAAATCATTAAAAATAAAGTCTAGGAAACCTCATCCTATTAGTTTTGAGTCGATAATTCAAAGCCGTTAGATGTTAGAGCAGATGCCCCATACTTTTGAGCTTATTATCTTAATATATTAAATTGATGACCGTGTGACAGTTTAGTTGTCCGTCACTAAGATGTAAGGTCGCGATTTGATAACAGTGCTAATTGTAGACTTTTTTATATTATGGATTTGAAATCTTTAATTCGTGACATTCCAGATTTCCCTAAACCCGGAATTTTATTTAGAGATATCACTACTTTGCTAAGGGATGCCCAAGGACTAAAATACACGATTGACTTATTTACACAAAAATGTGTTGATGCTGGAATGACAGCAGATTTTGTCGTAGGTATGGAATCGCGAGGATTTATCTTCGGGACACCTTTAGCTTATAAATTAGGAGCAGGTTTTATCCCAGTCCGCAAAAAAGGCAAACTACCAGCAGAAATTTATGCAATTGAATACGAACTAGAGTATGGTACGGACACTTTAGAAGTTCATCAGGATGCTTTGCAACCAGGAAGCCGAGTTTTAATCGCTGATGATTTGATTGCTACGGGTGGAACCGCTGCTGCTACAGCAGAACTTATTCAAAAAGTTGGCTGTGAATTAGTAGGATTTGCGTTTATCATCGAGCTACAAGAATTACAAGGTCGTAAAAAATTACCAGACCTACCGATTGTTACTCTTGTGGAATATTAAAACAGTTAGGAGTTAAGAGTTAGGAGTTAAGAGTTAGGAGTGAGGAGTTAGGAGTTAGGAGTTAGGAGTTAGGAATTAATAATTATCTACTTTCCCCTGTTAATAACTTTTGACCTTTGACCTTTGACCTTTGACCTTTGACCTTTGAACTTTGACCTTTAACCTTTGACCTTTGAACTTTAACCTTTAACCTTTGACCCTTAATTCAGGTGCTATGACAGCAACAACGCAAAAAAGCTTTTGGGAATCGAGTCGAGATTCTTTCCTTCAAATAGTAACTAGCGAAACATTCCTTTATATTGTTAAAAGATTATTACAAGCACTGCTAACAATTTTTTTAGCGTCGCTGGTTTCTTTCATTATTATTCAATTGGCTCCGGGAGATTATCTGGATAATCTACGACAAAATCCTAAGATTTCTCCGGAAACAATTTTAGAGCAACAGCAAAGGTATGGTTTGGATAAACCTTGGCATATTCAATACTTTCTATGGCTGTGGAGAGTCATTTCCGCAGGTGATTTTAATCAAAGTTTTGTCTATCAGCGTTCGGTATCTTCATTAATTTGGGAAAGAGTACCCGCTACTTTACTTTTAGCTTTTGCTTCTTTAATTTGTACTTGGGCAATTGCTATTCCTTTAGGCATTTTCGCTGCTGTAAAACAAAATCGCTTTGCTGACAGAGTTTTACAGGTAATCAGCTATGCGGGACAAGGTTTTCCCAGCTTTATTACAGCTTTGTTACTGCTGATTTTTGCTCAAATTACCACTCCCCTATTTCCTGTAGGAGGTATGACAAGTATTTATCACGCTCAACTTTCACCTATAGGAAAAGTTCTTGACATCCTTTGGCACATGATTTTACCAACGATTGCTTTGAGTATCACCAGCTTTGCAGGATTGCAGCGTATTACCCGTGGTGAATTGTTGGATGTATTGCGTCAAGATTACATTCAGACAGCCAGAGCTAAAGGTTTACCGGAAAATCGGGTTATTTACGTTCATGCGCTTCGTAATGCAATTAACCCGTTAATTACTTTATTAGGTTTTGAATTAGCAGCATTATTAAGCGGTTCTTTCATCGCTGAGTTTTTCTTTAACTGGCCTGGATTAGGTAGATTAACTTTACAAGCGGTTCGTTCTCAAGATTTGTATGTACTGATGGCTAGTTTGATAATGGGAGCGGTGTTGTTAATTCTAGGTAATTTGGTAGCCGATTTATTACTCAAAGTTGCCGACCCGAGGATTACGCTTGGGAAATCTTAGATAGGGAAAAGCACAGGGGGAAGAGGGGGAAGAAGGGGTAGAGGGGGTAGAATTTTTAATTTCAATTCCTAACTTCTAACTCCGTCTTGGAAAGTTTTGGGGACGGAAACCGA
>JBCBHT010000300.1:0-8427 GCA_038525335.1 Cyanobacteria bacterium J06621_15
AGGTTCAACCACACCATTTGAAGATGGACGCTTGGAAGTTGGTCGTTATAGGTTCGATTTTGAAGGTAAGACAGCTAATGAAGTAAGACTAGACTTCTTCGATGTTGAGGATGCTGGATTCAGTGGGATTCTTGAAGTCAACGGACAACAGCTTACAGGACAAATGTTAACCGATATGTTACTTCCAGCAGGTCCTGACAGCAATATCCAGACTTTGGTGTTGAGAAACGTGACTGACTTCGTAGTACAGATGGGTAATCCCGGTCCTGACAGCGTTTTCTCTGAAACTGGTGATGGTGTTGCTCTACAGGTGAGCGTACCTGAGTCTGAGAATGTCATCGGTTTGAGCGCTTTGGCTGTTGCTGGAGTCATTACCCTCAAGCGTCGCAAGAAAGCTTCACAAAAGGCTTAAGTACCCCTAGTTAATTACCCTTACTTTTTCCAACAAGGGTTGCATCTAACCACGCGCATTATTTGAAATTTTATCTAGTATCAACACTACCCATGATTTAAGCATCTTTACTTATATAAATATTCCCTTCTCTTTAAACTTCATTGAGTAGATAGATAACTCAACCTTTAGCGGTTAAGTTATCTGACTACTCAATTTTTTTCGCTATTTTTAATTAGCAATATTAGAGTGAATACTTAATAGTTCAGCGTTTTTACTCAAACAGTATTTACTAATTTGAAGATAGATGCTTTAAAAATTGAAAATATACGTTTTATTACCTATAGAAAGTAAGTTTAAGCTGACTTTCAATGATTACTTACACGAAAAATATCGCAATTTCCCGGAATAAAGTTAGATTTTTATCTCAAAATAAAGTTTGGATTAATTCTGTTGCTGAGGGCTTACATTTTTCCAACTTTGTCTATTAGCTTAGTAAGTAATCCGAGGCGAACAAAATTAATTAGTAACAGCCTCGTTTCAACTAAAAAAAGAGAAGAAGGGAAATTAATCATGCGTAAGTTTAATATTTTGGCTGCAATTTTTGGTCTAGGTTTGGGATTTGCTGCTGCTGCTCCTGCTGCTAATGCTGCTGGTCTCATACCCGAGCGAGAAGGTGAAATTCAATTAACTAACCTTCAAGCTCTCGACGAAAATCAAGCTATTGATACTAGTGACTTAGGTTTTAGGGTTACAAGTTTACTATTTGATGATGATAGTTCTCAGGATGTAAATTACGGACTCAGCAGATTATTTGTTGATGCGAAAGGAACCGAAAACGATTACGGTGATGGTTTTATTAGATTTGGAGCTTTTGATGGTGGAACAACTGAAGAGGAAAATCAATTCTGGCTCCGTGCTGCTGCAATTCAAACTGATGGTGTAGCGTCTGAGGGAGGTGAATTAGAAGTAGGTCGTTTCTTGTTTGAATTTGAGGAAGAATTGGACAAAGTTACTCTTGACTTCTTTGATTCAGAATCATCACCTTTCAGCGGAATTCTTGAAGTCAACGGACAGTCAATGGAACAATTCCTAGCAGCAGGAGAAGATGGTAACACCCAATCAATAACTTTGAATAATGTATCTTCTTTTGTGATTCAACTTGGTAAAGATAATGGAAGAGGAAGTGGTGATGGTGTAACCTTATCAGGAATTAAATCTGTACCCGAACCTACAACAACTTTGGGTCTTGGTGCTTTAGCTGCTGCTGGTATGTTCGGTGTCAAGAAGCGTAAAAAACTTAAGAAGTAGGTTTTAATCAACAAGGAATAGCAAACCTCTTTTTGAAATTTTCTAGTTCACTATCTACAATATTTTGGATCTGCTTTTTCACAAGTGTATCTAGCTTCAACAGAAACAATTCTTCTAAGGAGTCTTTGATTTTATGATTTTTGTATAGATTTTTTCGATTCATGTGACATTTTATTGGGATGTAGAATTTATTTTCTATATCCCAATTTCTTATATTTATAGGAATCCGGTTTGATTTAGGGAATAGGGAATAATAAAATCCAAAATTGGCAAACCGGATTCTTGAATCAGAAGGATATTTACTGAATTCAACACTTAAACTCCGAAAACCTGCGACCAAGTTGTAAAAACAAAAAATATAACTGCTGCTAAAGCAAGAAAACCCTGGATAATATTTCCAATCAAACTACCTACAACTATTCCTAAACCAGCTTTAACTGCAACAACTAAATCTTTTCGGTAAATTAACTCACCAATAATTGCTCCTAAAAGCGGACCAATAAAAATACCTATAATAGGACCACCAACAATTAAAAAAGGTGGTAGTAATCCGAAGAATGCTAGCGCTAATCCTACCATCGAACCAATTTGACCCCATTTGCTTGCACCAGCTTTTTTTGCTCCCCAATATGCTGCTAAAAAATCAATTCCCATACTCAACAGCAAAACTACACCAGTAACAATCAAGGGTACGCTTATCGCAGCAAAACTACCTTTAACAAATCCCCAAATAATAATTCCGATTAAAACCAAACTCGTCCCCGGAACACCAGGAACCACAGCACCAATCACACCCGCGAGCATTAAGACAATTATTAAGCCGTAGATTATTTGCATATTTCTTAATTTTTAATTTAATTATGGAAGATAGAGGGGGAAGAGGGGGGAGATGGGGGAGATGGGGGAGAATAAATAATTATTACCAATTACCCATTAAGTAAGTCGGCACAAATAAACCGAACCATGTAACATATTGTAAACATTCCTCAAAACCTTGCGATTGCTTCGTTTCACTTCGTTCCACTCGCAATGAAATACCTTGAATTTTTTACACCGACTTACTTACCTGTCTTGGTAATTTGCAACCCTTGGGGAGACCCCAAGACCGCAATTTCCGCAATTATCTATGACTAATGCCCCATGCCCCATGCCCAATTCCCAGTTATTTTAAACTAACAGCTAATTTATCGGCGATTCCGGCTATCCAATTTTCATCTTGTTTGGTATAACTGCGTGGAGCGTGCGCTCCTAAAATTAATACTCCTTCTTCACCAATTGGTTGACAAATTACACCTTGAGTATTACTCGGTAAATAATCAAATTCAACTCTTCCGGGATACACTTTTAAATCTACTAAATAAACCGGTTTATGCTTTTCTAAAACTCTTTTTAATATTGCTCCTGGTGTGACTTCGGCTTTTTCCCCTAAAATTCCGCGACGAAGTAAAATTTTGCCTTGATAGTAAACAACTATCGAACGAGTTACTGTATTTGTTAATAATAAATGAGATGCCCAAGCCAACTCTGTTTTAGCAGCATCTGATAAATCGGGAACGAGAATAAAACCTTCTTCACCGATTAATTCTACACTGTCGGGTGTTTTCGGTTGTACCTGCTGCCAAATTAAACCCGTTAATATCAAAACAGCGCTTAAAATTACACCAAGTACATCAGCGCGGGCTTGGGATTCTGTTAATTGGGGTGAGTATAAACGGTTTATCAATAAAAGTACAGCGCCTAACCCACCCACAACGATAGGTAGACGCTTTAAAAAGCGATTGGGATCTGGATTAGCCATGAAGAATTTAGTTATGAGTCACTTCAATTTTAGATTTTAGATTTTAGATTTTGGATTTTAATGGATGCTTTTGTCTGAGATTTAGGATTGTTTTCTTAATTAATCAGCTTGAATGGCTTATCTAATCTCAAGTCGAAAATCTATGCGGATATTGCTTAATCGCTTATATTTAATGTCAATTCCACGAAAAAGCACCGCATCCAATCTAACTTTTTACTCCTAACTCCTAACTCCTAACTCCTAACTCCTCACTCTTTCATTCATCCCCCGGTTCGATTATGCGTTGAAACAAGTATCCCGTACCTCTTGCGGTCAAAATCAATTCCGGATTTGAAGGGTCATCTTCTAATTTGGCTCGCAAACGGGAAATATGTACGTCTACTACACGGGTGTCTACATGACGTTCTGGTGTATATCCCCAGACTTCTTGTAAAATTTCCGAACGAGAAAAGGCTTCTCCCGAACGACTTACTAAAAGCTCTAACAGGTTAAATTCCATTCCTGTCAATCGAATGCGTTCGTCACCTTTATAGACTTGACGCTTGTTTGTATCGATTTTGATAGTGCTTACGTGAATTACCCCAGAACTGGGAATACCAGAAGCACTTGTTTTATCTACTCGTCTGAGTACTGAACGAATCCGAGCTTCAAGTTCTTTAGGGGAAAATGGTTTGACTACATAGTCATCAGCACCAAGTTCTAAGCCAGTAATTCTGTCTGCGACATCTCCCAAAGCTGTTAGCATAATGATGGGGACATCAGATTCCTTACGTAATTCTTGACAGACACCGTAGCCATCTAGCTTTGGCATCATTACATCTAAAACTACTAAGTCAGGAATTGCTTTACGGAAGGTATCTAAAGCTTCCTCACCGTCGCCAGCCGTGACCACATCGTAGCCAATCATTGAAAGGCGCGTTTCTAAAATCCGGCGAATGCTGGCTTCGTCGTCTACCACCAGGATTTTTTCTTTATGACTCTCCAAGTTTCTCAACGCTCCTTAACTAAAGTTTTTCTTGATGTTAATTTTTAGTACCATTTTTTGTACCATCTTATTAAGATATCATTCCAATTATTCATTCGTAAAAACCCAAAGCTCTTACTATTATTAGATTTTGCTTTGTTCAAGAACTTAGAAGAAAATTAAGATTATTTAAGATTATTTAATAAGATTAAGAATGCCAAAGCCAAAAACCTATTACGTTTGCTCTGAATGCGGTGCAGAAACTCCTCAATGGTTTGGGAAGTGTCCGGCTTGCGGAACCTATAACTCTTTACAAGAGGAAGTTGCCGTACAATCCTCTACAGATATACCTTCTCGCGGTGTGGGTGCTTGGCACTCTCAGATGAGTAAGAAAAAAACCGCCAATAAGCCAGCTAAACCGCGAGCATCTTTGAAGTTAGACCAAATTAGCGACCGTCAAGTTGAACGTTGGAGTTCTGGATATGGAGAGTTAGACCGAGTTTTGGGTGGTGGGGTGGTTCCGGGTTCTATGGTATTAATTGGTGGCGACCCCGGTATTGGTAAATCTACTCTGTTATTGCAAGTATCAAATGCATTGTCTCAAGAATATCGCGTTCTTTATATTTCTGGAGAAGAATCGGGACAGCAAGTTAAGTTGAGGGGTTCGCGCTTGGGAGTTGCTCAACAGCAGCATCAAGAAGCTAACGGTAATGGTGCTATTACAGTAGCAAAAGAGACTAAAGAAAGCGAAGAAGATAATAAATCAACTCAAGTTAATAGCGATTTATATGTATTACCTGAAACAGACTTAGAAGAGATTTTAAAAGAGATTGAGTCTCTTAGACCAAATTTAGCAGTAATTGATAGTATCCAGACGGTATTTTTTCCAGCTTTAACTTCTGCTCCTGGTTCGGTAGCTCAGGTAAGGGAATGTACTGCAGCTTTGATGAAAGTTGCAAAGCATGAAGATATTACTATGTTAATCGTGGGACACGTTACCAAGGAAGGAGCAATTGCTGGACCTAAAGTTCTGGAGCATTTGGTTGATACGGTACTGTATTTTGAAGGAGACAGGTTTGCTTCTCACAGATTATTGAGAACCGTAAAAAATCGTTTCGGCGCTACCCATGAGATTGGTATTTTCGAGATGGTTACTCATGGTTTGCGGGAAGTTCCGAACCCCAGCGAATTATTTTTAGGTAGCCGCGACGACCCAGCACCAGGAACCGCCATTGTGGTAGCCTGCGAAGGAACTCGTCCCATCGTGGTAGAATTACAGGCTTTGGTAAGTCCGACAAGTTACTCTTCTCCCCGTCGTTCCTGTACTGGAGTAGATTACAGTCGTTTGGTGCAGATTTTGGCTGTATTAGAAAAACGAGTCGGAATTCCCATGTCAAAGTTGGATTCTTACGTCGCTTCTGCTGGTGGATTAAATGTAGAAGAACCAGCAGTTGATTTAGGAGTCGCGATTGCAATTGTAGCCAGTTTCCGAGATAGGATTGTAGACTCGGGTACCGTATTAATTGGTGAAGTCGGTTTGGGTGGACAAGTACGCTCTGTATCGCAAATGGAATTAAGGTTAAAAGAAGCAGCGAAACTTGGATTTCAGCGAGCGATTGTTCCCAAAGGACAAAAATTTCCCGAATTAGATATTGAAATTTTGCCAGTTTCTAAAGTGATAGACGCGATTATTGCAGCAATTCCCCAACAAACTTTGACCGATGAAGATTTAGAAATGGATGATATTGATATGGAGGAGATGGAAGATTGAGGAAAGGTAATCGGTAGTGGGTAATGGGTAATTGGTAATTGGTAATGGGTAATAAGTTATGAATTTATGAAATTTCAAATCCTAATTATTACCTATCTATGTCTTATGCTCAATTTCCAATCTCTAACTAATAATAAAATCAGTTTCTGCTATGAGTGGAATACCTTGAAGGGTAGCGAATTGAATTTCACCTCCTAAGCCTTCTTCAGCACCGTCTTGGTTGTAGAATAAGTTACCAGTTTCTAAACTATAGGAAATAAAACCGCTACTGCTTCCTACTGCTGCATCGTCATCAACAATAGAGAATTGACTGGGTTCCAAAGAACCGTCTGGTGTAGCTGTAAGTTCGGAGAAGATACCTAGAACAATTTTGTCTTTTCCTGGTTCAAAATCGGAGATAACAATAGACGGAGGTATTTGGTTGGAAATAATAAATTGGTCATCACCGCTATTTCCAGTAAGAGTATCGAATCCAATTCCCTCAATAGTATCGTCACCCGAACCACCAATAAGCAAATCACCAGAAAATCCAGCACTTAAACTATCATTTCCACTTCCACCTCTGATGGTACTGTTACTGAACAATCCACCGTCGATAGTATCGTCTCCACTTCCACCTATTAACAGGTTCTCATTAAAAAAGCTGTCATTACTACTTACAGTAATTAAGTCTGAACCGCTACCACCTTTTAAAGTATTGTCAGCGCTATTTGAAGCTCTTAAAGTGTCATTACCTTCTCCACCAAAAGCTGAAGCACTAACAAACAATCCCGCGCTGATTTCATCGTTACCACTACCACCGAAAAAGGTATCGCTTTCATTTCCAAAGATAGCTTGACTGCTTGATAAAGTATCGTTTCCTGCTCCTCCTCTGAGGGTATCGTTTCCAACTCCACCATCTAGAAAGTCATCATCCGCTCCACCTCTTAATAAATCATCACCCCCGTTTCCAAACAGCGAATCATTTCCTTTCCCTCCTTGGATAACGTCATTCTGACCTTCTATTGCTTCACTAAAATCAATGCTAATATCGCCGATAATATTATCATTTCCATTAAACCCAAAAATAGTATCTTCCCCTAATAGACCTTTTATCTGGTCATCTTCTGGAGTTCCGTTAATAATATCTGGATTATTGCTTCCAATTATTTCAGTCACGTGTAAAACTCTCCGAATTTATTTTGTGCTGCAATTTTCTATAACGTGTTTATTTAAAATTAATTTTCGTAATAAACACAAATAATTAAATTACTAAAGATATCTATACAGTTGTCTTGATGCAAATAACTATCTATCTTTAGGCACAAATCAATTCTCTATCCATCTTTTTTAGAGCTATCTAAAAACAAAATCAAGTTTAATATAAGCTTAATTATTTGTGTATTTAAGTATCATATAGCGTTTATCAAGCAACTGAGGTACAACTTGACCTCACCCCCAGCCCCTCTCCTTATTAAGGAGAGGGGAGACAGATTTTTAGGTATACCTCAATAGACTGGGAAACGCTATATATGACTTGAAATGCTTGAAAAATTAATTCTGTTTTTAAGCATAATCTAGGTGTTAAAGGTAAAAAATACCTCATTGACAAGCTTAAGCGAAAAATAGTTTTGAACTATAAAATTCTATTGTTAGTGTTTTCTCTTATTACAATTGATATAAAACGTACAGATATAAATGGTTATATTTTGCTTACTCTTTTCATATTACTTGTTTAATCTATAAATCTTTTTTACAAAACTTTAATTTTCATGCAAATTGTTTTTTAGTTTGTAATTAAAAGTTAATCAACGTTTTCAAGATATATTTGTTTTAATAACTATATAACCTAGTAAAGATAAATATATTTTTAACTCTCTGGAAGTATTTTCAGAACATATTGCTTGTTTAAGTAATCAAAGCCCGATTTAGTTGCAATAAATTACAATTATCATCAGTAAACTGCTCACTACTGACTGATAATGCGTATTCTATTTTTACATCCCAATTTTCCGGCTCAGTTTCGTCACTTAGCTACAGCTTTGGCAAAAAATCCGAATAATCAAGTTGTTTTTGGAACTAATCGTCGTGAGGGTTCTTTACCAGGAGTTGTCAAAGCTATGTATGGTTCGAGTCGGGAAGTTCGTCCGGAGACTCACCATTATGTCAGACCTTTAGAAAAAGCTGTTCTTCAAGGACAAGGTGTTTATCGT
>JBCBHT010000301.1:0-8406 GCA_038525335.1 Cyanobacteria bacterium J06621_15
GCGCAGAGGAAGAGAATTTAGAGGATTAATCGGTTTTAAATCAAATCGATGTTTACCCATCAAAATTAATGTGGTGGAGTACTAGTAGTTTTTATTCACCTATTCAAAACCAATGGGACAAAGTACTAAAATAACTGATAATTGATAACTGTTCACTGTTCACTGATAACTGGTAAAGTCACGGTAAAAGTACTCCCAATTCCTTCTTGACTCTGAACTGCAATTTTACCTCCGTGAGCTTCTACGCATTTTTTAACGATTGATAATCCTAAGCCTGTACCGGCAATTTTTCCGACGTTAGAAGCTCGATGGAATGGTTCAAAAAGGTGTTTTTGTTCTTGCTCTGGAATTCCTATCCCTGAATCTTGAATGCGTAAGATTACTGTTGATTGTTGAAAAATTAAGTCAAAAATAATTTGGCTATTTGATGGAGAATATTTAACAGCGTTGCCTAATAAATTAGTTAGAATATGATGCAGTAATTTTTCGTCTCCTAATAATTCTTGATTAGTACCTTTAACATTAAAAACTATATCTATATTATTGACTTTAGCAACTAGCTGCATTTCTTTAACTATTGCATTACAAAAGCCGATTAAATCAATTCCGATTAATTCACAGTTAAGTTGACCAGAGTCTGCTTTACCTATAAATGAAGCTTCATCTAATAGCAAAGACATGTTTTTAATTGCTGAGCGAATCATTTGATAGTGAGCAGATTTTTTATCAGGGTTTAAATTATCATCGCTTTTTAATAGTCCTGCTGCTAGTAAAATGGCATTTAAAGGATTACGAATATCATGAGATAATATTGATACAAATTCAGATTTAAATTGATTAACTTCCTTAGCTTCAATTAGTTCTGCTGTTCTTTCTTCGACTCTACTTTTTAAAGATTGATTGAGAGCGCGCAAGGTTTCTAAATACTCTTTGCGTTCGATAGCATAGCGCAGAGAACGTGCTAATAGTTGTGGATTTATCTGTCTTTTAACTAGATAATCTTGCGCTCCTTTGCGTACTGCTTCTATAGCTAATTGCTCGTCATTAATATTAGTTAATACAACAATCGGTAAACAAGGAGCGCGGTTCATTAAAGGTTTTAAAGATTCTAATCCCTGACTATCTGGTAAAGTTAAATCTAATAAAATAATATCGTACAGACATGGTGTAGAAACATCTTCACCAATAACATCAAATGCTTCACTTAATCTTTTGACATGGACTAGATTAAACTCTTTGAAAGAACCATCTTTCAAAAATTCTTGCAATAGTCTAGCTTCGGCTAAATTATCTTCAATTAACAAGATGTTTATCAAGTCTGATGTCATTGGAATTTTGGATTTTAGATTTTAGATTTTAGATTGAGTATTAAGAGTTAGGAGTTAGGATTTAAGATTTAGGAGTTGGGAGTTAGGAGTTAGGAGTTGGGAGTTAGGAGTTAGGAGTTAGGAGTTAGGAGTTAGGAGTTAATTAATAACTGCTCACTGATAACTGCTCACTGATAACTGTTCACTGTTCACTGCGAACTGTTCACTGATAACTGCTCACTGTTCACTGCTTGGTAAGGTTACTGTTTCTAACCAAAATTCTTCTATTCTTTTTACTATTTGGAATAATTGGTTGATGTTACGGGATTTAGTTATGTAACAGTTAACGTGTAAATCGTAGCTTTGAAAAATATCATCTTCATTGTGCGATGTTGTCAAAACTATAACGGGAATACGTTTTAATTTGGAATCTGTTTTGATTTCTGCGAGTACTTCTCTCCCATCTTTTTTAGGTAAGTTTAAATCCAAGAGAATTAAATCGGGGCGAGGTGCTGTATGATACTCGCCCTCTTGATGTAAAAAAGCCATAGCTTCTATCCCATCTCTAACGGTTAACATTTCATGAGATAAAGAGCTATTTTTGAAAGCTTCTTGGATTAGACGAATATCTGCTTTGTTATCCTCTACCAAAAAGATTATTTTGCGTTTTTCTTCCGTTTCTACGCTCACTTTCGCGTCCTTTCAATGGAATAGTAAAATTAAATGTTGCACCTTCACCTAATTGTGATTCTACCCAGATATTTCCCCGATGGCATTCTGCGATTTTTTTACAGATGGCTAAACCCATTCCGGTTCCTGGGTATTCATCCCGAGCGTGTAATCTTTGGAATATCACAAAAATCCGCTCTTTAAATCGTGGTTCGATTCCAATTCCGTTATCTCTAACTGAAAACAGCCATTCTTCTTCTAAACGAGATACACTGATGTGAATTTCTGGTGGTTTTTCACTGCGAAATTTAATTGCATTACCAATCAAGTTTTGAAATAGCTGCATTAACTGAGTGCTATCAGCCATAACTGTTGGTAATTCATCATGGGTAATCGTAGCACCAGTTTGTTCGATGCGTCTACGAAGATTATTTAAGGCTTTTTCTAAAGCTTTTTCTGCTGAGGTTGATTTAAATTCTATACCTTGCATATCTACTTTTGAATATGCAAGTACATCGTCTATCAAGGTTTGCATCAAACTCACACCTCCGACGACGTAACCAATAAATTCGTTAGCATCTTCATCAAGTGCATTTTGATAACGCATTTCTAAAAGCTGGACGTAGTTTGCTACTTGATTTAAAGGTTCTTGTAAATCGTGAGAAGCAACATAAGCAAACTTTTTCAATTCAGCATTAGAACGTTCTAAATCTGCTGCTAAAAGCGCTAATTCTTCAGCTTGACGCAATACAATATTAACTATAGCTTTTCGTAATTCTAATGCTGCTTTGATTTCAACATTTTTCCAAGGTAAAGAAGTTAAACGAACGGTTTGTTTCCACAATTCAAAAGATTTGCGCGGACATAAACGTAAATTTCCCGATTCTTCGTTAACTTCAAATGCTTGATTGGGATTACCACCCCAGTTTACTGTTTGGATTACTTCCGGACGGAACCATAATACATAGTTTCTTTTACCAATTGGAATCGCTAATAATCCACTAGCAATATTTTTAAATTTCTCAGCATCTGGATAAATTTCTGTCAGCGAATTCGTATAGAAAACTTCCTCATCAACATTTTTTTGCAACCAGGTGACTAAATCATTTAAATCTTCTTCTTTAGGGGTTTCACCAATTAAAGTGTAATTACCGCTAAAGCAAATTACTGCACCTTGAGCGTTAGTTAAATCTAATAAATTTGGCTGATGCTTGATTAAACCGCTAATAAAATTATCGTCTTGAGACATATAATCAATCAAATTAGACTGAATAGATGTCAACTTCATTCGATAGTCGTAATCTTCTGTTTCCTCTCTTGTGGAAATTTCACTGAATATCATTCTTCCCAAAAATTCACAAGCTTTCCGTAATTCATAGGAAACAAACTTCGGTGTTTGATGGTGACAAGCAATCAATCCCCAAAGTCTACCTTCTTTAATCAAAGAAATAGTTAAAGAAGAACTTACACCCATATTATGTAGATATTCGATGTGACAGGGATAAGGACTTCTCAAAGTTGAATTAATTAAATCAACCGGACGTTCTGTAATTGGATTTAATTGTGGAAATATATCTACAAATTCCGCGCTTGCATCTGGAATCAATCTAATTATATTAGAAAGAAACATTTTTCTGGCAGGTTTGGGAATATCTGATTCCGGAAAATTCAACCCTAAATAGGGTTCCATACTTTCCAGCTTATCTTCAGCTAGCACGCAGCCGTGATTATCTTCATTAAATTTATAAAGCATCACCCTATCAAACTCGGTGACTTTTCGGACTGTCTCGACAATAATTTGACAATAATCCTGAAGATTAGCAGATTCTTGCAATTGATTGATGGAAGCTTTAGCTAAGTGGTAAAAGCTTAAAAAAGGAATATTATTCTCTGAAATTGCTGGTTCTAATTCTAAAATTAAAATTCCTTCTGAATTACGATGGAATACCGCATCAAAAACAGCATAATCTTCCCTTTGTTTTTTGACCCAAATTTTGGTCGGATTGGTAAAATCAAGAGAATCTTCTGCTAAACGCGATTTAATTCTGGTAATTTGATAAGGGTCTAATAAATCCTCTAAGTTCATTTCTAAAAGAGAATCTAATGAACAATCGAGAATTGAAGCAGCATTACGACTAACTTGTAATATATTTAGTTCGGGTTCTTGAATAACTAGCAATACACCATGATTTTGAATTTGACCGCCTAAATTGATTACCGGCTCTTTTAAACTAGTTAAGTTGACATCATTTTGATTTGAATCTACTAACATAAGAAAACTCCAATATTTTTTAATATTTTTTTCAGAATCAATTCTTCGTACACAGTCAGTTTTTAAGTAATTAAGTAATCGGTTTTATTCTTAAAATTTCACAAACATAGTGCTACGTGAAGGTTAAAGGTCAAAGGTCAAAGGTTAAAGGTTTGATAACTATAGGTTTGAGCTTTAATTGATGTTCTAATCGACGCTACGTAATACTATAATTATTTTAAATTCTTTTATCTAATATCTTAATCTTCTTATTTGTCCTCGAATTGATAAGCATGAAAAGTCGATATTTAATTAGAATTAGCTCATTAGTTATATTTCAGTTTAATATCTATAGCTTTCGACTTTTATAATTTTCGCGTTTTCAATATAACAAACTTATAGACTTGTTGCTAATAAGAATTATCAAAAAATGAAGAGCAATTGATATAGTAAAAACTTCTATAAAATTGACAATCAAATAATTATTATCAACAAATGTTTAGGATTAATAATTTATATTGCTAATTTTAATAAAAGAAGTAAGTCGGCTTTGAAAATCATAATTAAGGTTGTTAGTTGTTAGTGGTTAGTGGTTAGTTGTTAGTGGTTAGTTGTTAGTTGTTAGTTGTTAGTTGTTAGTTCTAAACTGCTCACTGCTCACTGCTCACTGATAACTGTTCACTGATAACTGATTAAATCCAAGAACTAAACCACATCCGCAAATTATAAGCATCAGCGGAAAGAGGTAGACCTAAATATATTGGCATCCAAAAAATAAAGCCAAAAATAATTAAACAAGTAACCGCAAGTCCAAAGCTACGAAGTTCTATATGATAGCTACGCAAACATTTATCTATTAGCCATGCTAAAGCCATAAATGCAAAAATTACAGCAGTCATATAGTGATATATAAAAACGCAGCGGTTTACTCCTACCCAAGGCAATAAATTTGCTGCATAATTAATTATTAAATATAAAGCAATTCCAGTATCGATAGAAAATGATGAATTAAAAGATAAGCGCTTTTGTTGAATCGAAGGAATTATTATCTGTTTGAGTAAAACCGCAATAATTAACAATAGGATAGCAGCAAAACCAAACCACCATAAAAAAGGATTGCCCATTGCATGAACATCATAAATCACTTTACCCGCATTTGAAGGTGCGGATGGACCAACAATCGGAACAGTTTCGTTCGCATTTGATGCTGTTTGATAAAAATAAGCAATCGGACGACTTAATAATGGCCATTTATACCAAGCTGCACAGTAAGGATGTACGTTAGAAGTATTACCACCAAGACCACCATGAAAAGATAAAATTTGAGTATGTACCTCGATAAATCCGTATTTTGGATTTTGTAGAAGATGGGGTATCCAAATTAAACTATAGGTGATGACAGGAATTATTCCTAAGTAAAATGCAGCGGTAAAAATCCTCAACTGACCTAACTTCTGTAGCGGTAATAGTGAAGGTTTTGCTATCTTTTTTTGAGGTACAGCTAATGTTGCGGTAGATTGTTTCAATTTCTGTGTAGAAACATAGTTAGAAGTATTTTCTAAAACGTTTTCTGAATTAGTTTCTGCATTATTCTTTGTAAAATTTTGCTTAAACCAAGCGAGCATCCAGTTAAAATAAATGCCAACTAAAAAGAATAACCCATTCCATTTTGTAGCAATGGCTGCACCAAAACTTATTCCAGAAAGTATTAAGTAAAACCGACGTTGTTTTTTAGTGTTCTTTAAAGCGAGTAGCAACAGCCATTGTCCTAATAATCCAAAAATAACTATATACTGATTAATTAGAGCATAACGAGACTCAACCAAAAATATTCCATCACAAGCTGTAAATAAACCAGCTAAAAAAGCAAAACTTCGACGATAACTTAACTGATAAGCAATTCCAGCAACAATCAGAGGAATAAAAGCACCGAACAGCGCATTTATCCACCGATAACTCCAAGGAGAACGCGCCACTCCTGTTAGAATATTTACGGTATCTTGCCAAAAAGGAAAATAAGAACTCAGCCACATTCCTATAGCAATGATATATTTCCCTAATGGTGGGTGACCGTCGAAAAATGAAGTTTGAGAAAGATAGTTTTGAGCAAACTTAGCGTAGTAAACCTCATCGAATACCAGAGTATTAAATCGTCCCAGCCCCCAAAATCTTAGAGCAATTGAAAGCAGAAACACCCCTACCATACCAATTTTAAACCAAGGAAAAGCCTTTTTTTGAGTCATCACTAAATTGCCGAAACCACTACGTCCCTACATTATTGAAGCGCATTTTGGATTTATTTTCTTGAAAATCCAATTTAAATAATAAAAGATTCATACTGTTGTAATACTAATTTGTAATTTCTCAAGATTTATAAGTAGCAGCGAGAAACTTGGAGATAAGAATGATTTGCTGGTTTAGCTACCATATAAATTTCTGGTATATCGTTTATCAAGCTATTAAGTAATAGAAGATACGGTTGCAAAATCAAAAAATTAAAATTCTAAAATTCTTGCGTGAGGTACATTTAGGCATACAGGGATGTCCCGTTTACGCAAAGCTTGCGGTTCAGCTAGGGGAAAGAACATCTTCCCCTCAGCTTCTATCTACTCCACAAGAGTTACAGCGCTTTTCATTTTGCAATATACCGCTGATTTACCTCACCCCCTTCCCCTCTCCAAGACATTCTACGGTGTACACACAAGTCTCGAATTTAGTCACATCCTCATCTAAAAGCCCCCTAACCCCCAAGATTGGGGGAAAAAGAGTTTTCAAAGTCCCCCAGTACCCCCAAATTTGGGGGTCACGGGGGCAGGGAATTTAGGGGGCTAGATACACCCAAACTTAGATAGATATTACTTGTGTGTACACCGTAGCTCTAAGACATCAGAGAGGGTTGTATTCTATTCAACTGCAAACTGTTGTATATGTAGAAGCTCAGCTTTCTCGTAGAGTAATCCAAAGCCTTCTGAAGCATTAATTTTAATATTTTCAATAATTTTAAAACTTTTAATATAGAAAATTCACAACTATAAACAGCAATTTTATTATTGTTTTATTGTTATTTTTTATTGTTTTACAAAATACTTTTGTAGTTAAAAATCAAGATATTTATCCAACAATTAATCAAATTTATATTTTGGTATACACATATTCTTATTCAACTTGTTTACAATAATTCTCAAGAATTGGAAACAATCAATAAACAGTTAAATAAATTAAGCTACTCTAAGCTATATCTATTATGAGTATTGAAGCAGCAACAAAACAGTATCATACTTTTACCGATTCAGTAGAAAGCTTAATGCTAGGTACGGTGGATTCGGAAGGTAATCCCAATGTCAGCTATACACCATATGTCATAGACGAAGAGAAAAATATCTACGTTTTTGTCAGCGGAATGTCAGTTCATACAAAAAATCTTCATGCAAACGGAAAAGCAAGTGCTATGTTTGTTGAAGACGAAAAAGACACCAAACAAATATTTGCGCGTCGTCGTTTGACTTATGATTGTACTGCTAGTTTAGTTGAAAAAGACAATCCACAGTGGACGCTAATTGCAAATCAATTTTCAGAACGTTTTGGAGATATTATTAACGCATTGTGTAGCTTACCAGATTTTCGGATTTTTAAATTAACTCCCCATAAAGGATTATTTGTAATTGGTTTCGGAGCAGCTTATCGTATAAGTGGTGAAAATCTTGATGAGTTGATGCATATTACTGGAAACGGTCACGGTCATAATAATTCATAAAAATGGAAATCATATTTTCAGATCCGCGCACTTTGATTGTTATTTTTCCTGTTATCTTGGGATGGGTGCTTGTGTATATATTGCTCAGAGATATGGATAAGTAAGTAGTAAGTAGTAAGTAAACAATAAATACTACGCTAAAACTTTTATTGAGGGTTGTATTACAAAAATTTAGGAAGTTCGAGCATCAATGACTTTCGTAGAGGGGAATTTAATCTATATAAGATATAACCTTTACGACAGATGAGATAGGCTCGAACACCAGTAAATTTAACTAATATCAATAGATACAACATCTATTGTTTCAAATTAGCGGGCGGATTTTCAGGTACAGTCCATAGATAAACTATATGGGTTCTACCATTAGCTTCAATTTTTTCTACCTGCTCGGGTTTCCAATCACCCATGTCAAAATCGTGAGAAAC
>JBCBHT010000302.1:0-8357 GCA_038525335.1 Cyanobacteria bacterium J06621_15
TTATTGTTGATACTTTATTAAAGCTAACATTTTGCATCTTTCTCAACTTGATTCAGGAATATAATTTTCTGTTTTTCAGCAAAGGAGTAACTTTTTTGTTTTGAAATTGATTGTTAGAAAGTTATTAATTCCTAGTTAAACTACTGAAATTCAAAAATACTGTAATTTTACTTTAATTTTTTAATTCATTTTGGGATTAATAAAATTGAGGTGTTTAACAGGGATTTATATGAATAACGATAATAACGATTTTCTGCCACAAGGTTATCAGGTACATCGTCCTCTTGACCGTTTTGGGGAACAAGATAGAGCAGCTTATCTAGCTGTAAAGGTTAATAATAAACAACCAGTAATATTAGAAGAATTTCAGTATAAAGAACCAAACATAGACGAAATAAAGGCTTTATGTCAGTTAAAACATCCGGGAATTCCACAGTTTTTGGATTCATTTGAAACTGAGAGAGGAATTTGTTTGGTACAGGAATATAAGAAAGCAAGTCCAATTTATCATCTTTCCAATCTTTCACCGGAAGCTTTTAAATATATCGCAAAATCCATTTTAGATATTCTGATTTATTTACAAAACCAATCTCCTGCAATAATTCATCAAAGTATTAGACCGGAAAATATTTGGTTTGATAATCAACGTCAAATACATTTGGTGGGATTTGGGTTGAGTCGAAAAAAAGGAATCGCGAATAGCGGTGGAAATAAAAATTTTAAAAGCAGAGAGCAACTTGCAAATCGTCCTTTGAGCAAAGCTACGGATTTATATGGTTTAGGTGTCAGTTTAATTTGCTTATTGACGGGAACAAAACCTACTGAAGTAAATGATTTAATAAATCAAAGTGGGGAAATTGTTTTTGAGCGATTAGTATCATCAAAAATTAGTATGGACTTGATTCATTGGATAGAAAAATTAGCTCAATCTGTAGCGGTTAATCGATATAAAACTGCATCTGATGCTTTAACAGATTTAGAAGAGATTAGCCTTTATAGACATCCCGAAGCAAAGCTAGATATAAATCAAATCAATTTGCAAGCAAATGTCCTCGGACAAGAATTGAAACAAACTGTTAAAATTCATAATTTTATAACTGATACTAATCTTCAAGGAAAATGGGAAATTGCATCACATCCGAGCGATAAAAGATATTCGATAAATCCAGAGTCTTGGATAAAAATTCAACCCCGTGAATTTGAAGGTAATAAAACACGCTGTCAAATTATTGTTAATACAGAAAAATTGATGGCAGATAAAAATTATAAACGTCGGTTAATCTTACATACAAATACACTTGATAAAACTCAAACGATAGATATACAAGTTACTACTCCACCTTTAGTGATGCAAACTCCTCCTTATAAATCTATTGGAGTAATTACAGCAACTAGTCTTTTATGCTTTGCAATTGGTTGGTCTGTTGTATTTTCTTTTACGCATATTTTGACAATAGTTGGTTTTATTGCTGGTATAACTATCGGAGCTAAAAACGGAATAATACTCGGATTTAATGATTACGATGAATTCAAAATTTGGTCGCGAGTAATGGCTGGATTTAGTACTGGTGCAATGATAATGGGATTATTCGTAGTAGCAGGATTTTTAGCTGGTGGTATGGCTGGAATTATTACAGGATTAATCGGTGCAGGAACAATGAAAAAGCATTTAGTTAAACGTTTTAATTATATTCATGCTGGAGCTATGGTATTGCTAGCTACTATTTTTGGTGCTGGTATGGGAGTTATTCCGTATGGTGGGTTAATCCATCCTTTGGCTCTAATTTTATTAGTAGGAGGTGGTGTTCCGCTGGGTGGAATTATAGGTTGGTTAATATCTGAAAATAAAAAGCTACTTTCTGATTATGAAAATTTAAAACCTTCTTTAGCTAGACCGTAATTACCGTTATAAAAATAATTAAATTGGAGATAGTTGAAATACTTGATAAGAAATACAATCACGAAGCATAATAAAATGTATGATTTATAGATTAATAATTAAAATTAAATTTTGAAAGACGAGAGACGTAATATATTACGTCTCTACAATTTAATTAATTACAATTAATTATTTAGTTTTCAATTTTTACACCGCGCCAAAAAGCGACATAATTTTCAAAATGTTTTGCTTTTTCTTTTGCTTCGGGATAATACCAAGCAGCGTCTTGATTAACTTCACCGTTAACTTCAATATTGTAATAGTTTGCAGTTCCTTTCCAGGGACAAAAGCTGTTTTTGCTGCTTTCTTTGAGATATTCTTTATTCACTGAATCTGGGGGAAAATAATTATTTCCTTCTATTACAACAGTTTTATCACTTTCGGCTATAACTGTACCATTCCAAATTGCTTTTGACATAATCAGCGACCAGTAATTAGTAATCAGTAACCAGTTAATTTTACATAATTAGTGGTTCGTTTTTTCATCTAATTTCTATGATTACTATAGAAATCGGTTTGAGTATTTCAAAATTAGTTACCTATATAGCAATCATACATGAATCGTGAGAAAGCTAGGTGCCAGAAACCCAGTTTTTCAAAAAAACCGGGTTTCTAAAATTTCACAAATGATTTAGGAATGCTATGGTTAGAAAATGGTGCGTTTCGCTCCGCAACAACACACCCTACAATAACAAAAATTCATTTATTCTTCAGTTTCCCACGCCAGCGCAGGCTATTACAATTTAATTCTCGAATGTATTCGTCAGGTTGAGAAATTATTTGCTTTGCTAGAGAAATAGCTGCTTCCAGTTGATTTTTATTTAGCTGTTTGTACGCTGCTCCTTTGTTTTTATCTAGAACATCGTACCAACAGCACCCGAATAAATTATCAAGAATAATTCTTTGAAAACAATGGTTAAATCGCACGGGAAATTTACGCTGTTTCGCAAGACTCGGAAGCACTTTGTTTGTCAAATGTAAATATTCCTCGTGCAGTTTTTCCATTTAATTTTGTTTTATTTTATTTTGATTTTACTTTACTTTGATTTTGCGGCGATTTCGTCGGTTTTGGCTGCCATGATAAAGTCGTTACGATGCAAACCTTGGATTGCATGAGTCCACCACATAACGGTAACTTTTCCGTATTCCGTGAGCAAAGCTGGATGATGTTCTTGGTTTTCTGCTTCTTCACCAATTTTATTGGTAAAGTTCAAAGCTGATTTGAAGTCAGAAAATTTGAAAACTCTTTCTAAACGCTTTTCCCCGTTTTCTTCCTTGATGTCCCATTGAGGAATTTCTGGGTGGAGCTTGCTTATCTCTTCCTCTGTAACAGCAGGTGAATCACCCGTACATGCATCGCATTTTTGTTGTTTAAGGTTTCCCATTTTCTGTCACCTTGTTTTATCGCATCTAATATAGCGAACCTTAGCTGTAAATGCTCAAGCTGTAATCTCTCGGAAGAGGGAAAAATAAAAAGTTAGGAGTTAAGAGTTAGGAGTTATGAGTTAGGAGTTATGAGTTAGGAGTTATTGGGTTAGGAGTTAGGAGTTATGAGTTTATTGTTGTAGCCTAATATTCCCGGCAATAAAGCTTGAAGCTAATTTATATCTTAATCGTTTTAATTAAAAAACTTTTGAATATTACAATTAAAACGGGGCAAAATTGGCGAAGTAATTTCATCATCTTCCATCAGCGTTGCTATTAATGTTAACTGAGCGTTTTCACGACGATAGATTTCTATTTGTTTCAATCGCCAATCTACAATCCAATATTCTTTAACTCCTTTTATAGAATAGAGTTTTAATTTCGCTTCTTTATCGCGTCTTTCGTTTGTATTCCCTGCAGAAAGAACTTCAATAACCAATTCTGGCGCACCTGTTAAATGTCCGTCATCATCAACTAATTGTGATAATCTTTTATTGCTAATCCAAACTACATCAGGAATAACGTTATCAGCATCGGAAAAGATTATTCCGGGAGTAAATAATGCTTTACCTAAACCTGATTTTCTAGACCAAGCTTGTAGTTCAAAATAAATGTTGCCACCAGAATCCTGATGACCAATGTGTGGTGCGCGGCTCACAAATAATTCCCCATCAATTATTTCGTAGCGTTTCCATTCATCAGCTGCTAAAACTTCTAAATCAGCCGTCGTCCAACGGATTTTTTTTGGTGCTTTAGTCATAATATTATTACAGGTCAAAGGTCAAATATAATAATTAATATTTTTCTAACTCCTAACTACTTTACCCATTCTTCTCTGTTTATTCTATAAACTAATGCTTTCTTACCTAAGATTTCTATTTCTTTTTCAAATTTTTCTCCTAATTTTTCAGCAACTTTTATCGATGCTAAATTATCTGGATGAATCAAACTAATTACGTGAGATTGTTCTAATTTGTTAAATGCAAAATCCATGGAAGCAAGTCCTGCTTCTGTCGCAAAACCATTTCCCCAGAAAGCTTTTCGCAAACACCAACCAATTTCTAAACCAATCCAACCTTCGGGTTTCCAACAGCCGATTCTACCAATCATTTCACCGCTTTTCTGTTCTTCTACAGCCCACAAACCATAGCCTCGAAAGTGCCAATGACCCATTATTGCAGCCATACTACGCCATGATTCCTCACGGGATAAAATTTTCCCGGTACCTATATATCTCATAACTTCTGCATCTGCAGACATTTGAGCATAATCGTCTAAATCTGATTCGCGAAATTCACGTAATATTAAGCGTTGGGTTTTCAGAATAGGAATATTCATTATCGAAAATTACTTTGTCTAAGTTAGCGCTTTTTAAATATGTTTTAAATAACTTTGCTTCTCTTAAAAAATTAGCATCTGTATGGTAAGTTTTTAATTATTAATTCACCAATATTATTAATTTTTACTACAATTAGTTTATTTTTATAAAGCAAATTAAAATAGCTTAAATTAATGTCATGTTTGCTTAGTTACTCATGAATAAAAATATATTCATAGTTATGCTTTAAGGCTCCACATAGTTGGCGCTGAAGCGCAACTACTAACCATACCTTATAAGTAATTATCCGAAGTTAAATCAATTTGGATTTTTTATAATTCTAACTGATATAAGAATAAATGTTATTGTTAATTACTCACTATGTTCCAACTGATAGATGTATTCTGGGCTTACACTTTTATTGCTATTTTAATTCTTGTCGGACGTTTTATTAGACAACGTATTGGCTTATTTAAATCTTTGTTCATTCCTAGTTCTGTAGTCGCTGGTGTAATTGCTTTATTACTAGGACCGAGTGCTTTAGGTACAATTATTAAAGCTACAATCGGTGCTGACTCTGCTTTGATTAATGGTATTTTTCCCGAAGCCATTTTAACTGTATGGTCGAAATCTCCTGGAGTATTTATAAATATTGTATTTGCAACTTTGTTCTTAGGACAAATTATTCCTGGGTGGGGTAAAATTTGGCAACAAGCTTCTCCACAAGCTGCTTTCGGTCAAATATTGGGTTGGGGACAATACGTTATTGGTCTGATATTAGGAATTACTGTATTGACCCCGATTTTCAATTTACCTCCCATTGCTGCTTCTTTAATTGAAGTCGCTTTTGAAGGAGGACATGGAACTTCAGCAGGGATGGCTGATACTTTTAAAGAGTTAGGTTTTGCTGAAGCTGCGGATTTATCTTTAACTTTAGCAACTATAGGTCTAGTTTCAGGAATTATTATCGGTACTTGGTTGATAGATTGGGGAAGACGTACCGGACGAATTCAAATTCAACAATCAGATAGCATCAGTTCAGAAATTAAGGAAGATAGCATCCATAATCACACAGAAGAGGAGACCGCGACTACCGTTGCTAGAGATAGATTATTTAAAGATTTACTAATTGACCCCATATCGCTTCACTTCGGTTTTGTTGGGTTAGCTGTTGCTATCGGTTGGTTAATTTTACAAGCTTTAGGATTCATTGAGTCAATTACTTGGGGAAGTGGAGACGGTTTAAAGTTAATTGCTTTTGTACCTTTGTTTCCGATGGCATTAATTGGCGGGATTTTGGTACAGTTGCTTTTAGTTCGGACAAATCGCAGCTATATGGTAAGTCGTCCTTTAATGGAGCGAATTGGAGGATTGGCTTTAGATGTAACTATTGTCACCGCACTTGCGAGCATTTCTTTAACAGCTTTGGGTTCAAATTTAATCCCTTTATTAATCTTAGCTGTTGCTGGTATTTTGTGGAATGTTTGCGTGTATGTATTTTTAGCTCCTCGGTTAATTCCTTTTTTCCCCAATGAAAGAGGTTTGGGTGATTTAGGTCAATCGATGGGAGTTACTGCTACTGGTATTTTATTATTGCGGATGGTTGACCCAGACAATCGTACCGGAGCTTTTGAATGTTTTGCTTATAAACAATTGTTATTTGAACCGATTTTAGGAGGTGGTTTATTTACTGCTGCTGCTCCTGCTTTAATTGCTAGATATGGTTCAATTCCAGTGCTGTTGTTTACTTCTGTAATTTTGGCTTTTTGGTTGATATTTGGGTTTTGGAATTGCAATCAGTTGAGGAAGAATCAAGGGTAATTTGTAGTTTGTAGTTGGTAATTGTGCAGTAAAGAGACCGGGTTTCTATTTGTAAAATTTTGATTATTTCGTTTTTAATCAGCAAGAAACCCGGTTTCTGATATTGTCGCAAGATATAAATAAAATGACTTTTGCATAATTTGATTAAAAAATTGGACAAATATTATGTTGACTAATGATATACCCACATCCTACAGCAAATATACTTTAGCTAAGGTTAAAGATATATTTGATTTGACAACAAACGAAAAAGTAGATTTATTCATTGATACACCAAGTTTAGAGCCAGGTTTGAATCTAAAAGAAACATTGGCTTATAATCTTCCCTTAGCCTTAGCTAGTAACAGCGAAAAAGCACGCTCTGAATTGATTATTTCGCCAATTTTAATCGAGTTAAGAAAGCAGTTACAGGATAAAATAAATATTTTCTCGGGAGTTGAATTTAATGTTGAATCAGAAAATGGTTTAACTGGAATTTGCGATTTTATTATTAGCGATTCTCTCGAACAATTATTTATAAGTGCGCCAGTTGTTACTCTTGTAGAAGCAAAAAAAGAAAATATTAATGCTGGTTTAGGACAATGTGTTGCCGAAATGATAGCAGCAAAAATTTTTAACGAACGCTCTAAAAATACGATTCCAGCTATTTACGGTACCGTAACTACCGGAACTAACTGGAGATTTTTAAAACTAGAAGGAAATGTAATCAATATTGATTTATCTGAATATTATTTAAGAGATATAGATAAAATTTTAGGAATTTTAGCAATGGGTGTTAACAGAGGGAATAGGGAATAGAATTAAATATCTATTTGACAAAATGCCTTCTAAAGGATTACAACTATCTTTCATTAAAGAGAATAAAACCGACGATTCACACCCGACCGATGATAATTGTTAACTGATAATTGATAATTGATAATTGATGATCCACACCCTCCGGGTGAACAACTGTTAATGACAAACCGTACTCAGCGAAATAAACCTAATTTAATAGATAAATCTCTGGCTTTTATTGAAAAAATAGGGAATCAACTCCCTGACCCGATAACGCTATTTTTTATACTATGTGTCATAGTTATTCTCAGCAGTGCGATCGCATCGTATTTGAATGTGTCGGTAGTCAATCCCAGCAACGAAAAGACGATTTCAGCAGTATCTCTACTTACCCCTGAAAGTATACGCAGAATATTTACCGAAGCAGTTAACAATTTTACTGGTTTTAAACCTCTAGGTACAGTACTGGTTGCAATGTTAGGTGTCGGTGTCGCTGAATCTACGGGTTTGCTTTCTGCTTTACTAAAACAAATAGTATTGATTGCACCGGGAAGGTTTATCTGTCCGGTTGTGGTGTTTGCTGGGGTAATCGGAAATATCGCTTCTGATGCTGGATACGTGGTACTCGTCCCATTAGGTGCTGTGATTTTCCTCGCTTTCCGTCGTCATCCTCTCGCAGGTATCGCAGCAGCTTTTGCAGGGGTTTCCGGTGGGTACAGCGCTAATTTAATCATTAATCCCCTCGACCCTTTACTTGCAGGATTATCTCAAAGTGCAGCACAGGTAATACAACCAGACTATCAGGTAAATGCAACTGCAAATTACTATTTCATGATAGTTTCGACTTTTTTTATTACCTTAATAGCTTGGTTTGTCACAGAAAAAATTATCGAACCACGATTGGGAAACTACAACCAAGGTGAAGATATACCAATGCAAACCCTGACACCATCAGAAAGAAAAGGTTTGCGCTGGGCTGGATTTTCATTGTTAATATTTGCAGCGTTTATCGCAGCTTTAGTATTACCACCTCAAGGAATATTACGCGACCCAAAAACATTTTCAATTATTCCTTCA
>JBCBHT010000303.1:0-8300 GCA_038525335.1 Cyanobacteria bacterium J06621_15
AATTATGTGAATAATTGGATTTTGGGGATAGAGGAAGTTACTAACTTAGCTCATGAAATTCAAAATGCTTTCAAAAATAAATCGAAATTACCAGAGGTTCCACAAGAGAAAGCTTATCAAGTGAACGAGCAAATCCAGATAACTTTAGGGTATAGATAGATGGTAATTGGTAATTGGTAATTGGTAATTGGTAATTGGTAATTGGTAATTGGTAATTGGTAACTGTTCACTAATAACTGATAACTGATTAAAATCTTGCTTCATACAACAATCTAAACTCACCAGCTTCATAATCATAAACGAATCTTGCAGAAGAGTTTTCGTTAATGTCTTTTAATCCGGTAAAGGAAGGAAATACCTGCAATCTTGTTAACCCAATTGATTTACCTAAAGAGTTTATGGGTTTTTGAGCTTGATACAAAAATTCTTGGGTAAGTTCGGTTTCTAAAGGTGCTACCAAGTAATCTAATACTAAAGATTCGAGTAACTCCGTTTCGTTTCCACTGGTAACTTGCTGTTCGAGCTTTTGTAAAGCTGCAAAGGTACGGTTCCCGAGTAATGATAAAATTTCACCATTGTTACGACTGGGTGTACTTGTTAATTGAACAGCAGGGTTATCAAGTAAATCTCTAGTTTGTATACTTACTTTACTATTAGCATTAATACAGTTAGCAATTGTTCTTAATTTTGTTCGGGATTTGGTAACGTTTGTTCCTAATTCAGATACTCGGATACCTTTTTCAAATGAAGCGCAAGCATTACCTGAAGATGTACTATTACCTAAAGATGCTAACAACTGCTCTGCTTCCCCATTAACTACAATTCTAACGTCAATTTGTTCTGGGTTGGCAGGTGCTGCTACTGGGTCTCGAATTTCGGAGTCTTGTGCTTCGAGTTGGTCAAATGTTGGAGCATCAACTACGGTAGTTTGTACTTCTAAATCGAGTTGAGGATTAAATAAACTACGATTGGGTAAGAAGGTAACAAGTTGTTCTTTGTCTCTAGTAATAAAAAATGAGTTTTCTAGGAGAAATAAGCTTCCTCGTCTGAGTTCTATTTCTCCGTCTCCCCGAAGATTATTTAAACCACCATTTAGTGTAACGTCTCCTGCGATGCGGAAGTTAACTCGTGGTAAAGTACGAGTAAATTTAAATCCGGGACCTAAACTAACTTCAAAATTTTGGAATGTAGGGTTAATAGGAAGATTATTTGTTTGTGGTTGTGGATTTAGTTGTTTGGATTGTTTGGATTTACTTACTGTTTGATTATTTGAATTATTTACTACTTCTCGCGATTGATTTCTTAATTCTTCTGTATTTTCTGCTTCTTCTTGGTTTAATTGTGGTATTGAAACTCGACCGCTTTGTAATGCAAGTCTTCCACTAATTACAGGATTTAATACTGTACGAGAAACTTCAATATTGGCATCAATTTCACCTCTGTATAGTCCTTTTAATTTAATATCGTCGGGACCTAATACAATACTTAAAGGTTGAGTTGTTTGGGGTTGGAATAAAGGTAAATTACCGGTAATAACAAAAGGACTTTCTGCTAAACTACCCGATAGTTCTTCGATTTGAATAATTTCGTTGGCTAAATTAGCTTGACCGGTAGCAGTTAATTTAATTTCGCTATCTAACTGCTTGGTTTTAACTACGGCATTATTAATATTAATTGCAGAAGTTGCAACTAAATCATTCAATGCTCCTCGAATTGTATCAGCGTCGGGGTCTAATTCGCCGTTGATAGCAATCGCAACTTCTCCGTTTCCACCAACCCACTGTAATTGATTTTGCGTGAAAGCATCTAGTAAAGCAAAAGCTTGGTTATCGATTTTAGCTTGTACAGCAACGGTATTCTGACGATTTGGCTGTAATGGATAAGCAACCGCAGCATCAACTTTAACAATAGAGTTAGGAGTTGTAACAAGTCTTCCAATAGAATCAATATAGTTGAAATTCCCAGCTAATTCTCCCAAAGGTTTTTTGTTGATGGTACCGTTAGTTAAGGAAAATGCACCTTGAGGAATATCTGGTCTAAATGCAGTTCCACCAAGGTTTGCCTGTAAATTAAATGTACCACCGACATCAACTGGTAAATCAACAAATCTCTCGGCTAATTCTACGGGGAAATTTTCTACTTTGACATTCCCCGAAGATTTGAATCCATTTAATTCTAATGCTCCATCAAGAGCAATTAAACCACCTTCGACATTAACTTGTGTCGGGTCTAGTCTAATAATTCCATTTTCATAACTTCCCCGAGCAGCTATTTGATTGATATCTATAGCTTTATTTTGTTTGACGACAACACCTTTATCGCGATTATAAGTGATAAATTCTTCTTGAGGTCGCCATTGCCAATCGTCACCCTGTAGCTGAAAATTAACTTGGGGATTTGTCAGTTTTCCAGCAACAGCAAGTTCAGCATTATATTCTCCGGTAATATCAAATTGGATGTTACTATTATCTTCTTGTTTTAAAGCTGCTTGTTGTTGAATTCGATTAATAACTGCTGCAAATAAACGTATTTGTTCTAATATCGGAGCGTTTGGTTTTCCGACGGGTTGAGTTGGTACATCAGCAGCATTTCCGTATTCGGGACTGAGTATACTATCAACTCCTCCCTGTAAATCTTGAAGATTAAATACGTTCACAGCAGCAAAAATATCTTGTACTCTGGCAGAATCAGCGATTAGCCTACCGTTGATATCCTGGGAATTTAAATTATAGTTACCTTGCAAAGCATATTCGGTTTTACCAATTTGTAAAGTAGCAGCATCGACACGAGCAATTTCTCCATCATAAGAAAAATCGGCTGCAAATTCTTCGGCTTTTACAGCACCGATGGAAGGTTTATCTACGTTAATATTTCCAGCAGTTGCTAAGTTGAAAAGATTTACATCAAGATTTCCGGTAGCTGTTCCACCGACGGGATAACCGATAGTTTCTTCGACGACGGGAACGAGATTTAATAATGCTAAGGAAGCGTTTTGTAAATTAATATCTAAAACATCACGTTGTCTTCTTCCGGTAAGAATAACTGGAGTTTGAGTATTTACTCCTTGTTTTAATGCGAAGAAGTTGGGAAGATAGGGTGATAGACAGTTTTCTCGATTACAAGGTTGTAAACTAGCTGCGATTCTATCGGTTTTACCTTGTAAATCAAGTTCGATTCTGTTTCCTAAATTTACGTCAACGGGACCTTGTAATAAAGGTTGAAAAGCAATTTTATCTAAAGCAAGATTTCTTAAACCTAAATTCCCAGTCAATCTCAAGTTACCGGGAGCAAAAGGTTCTGAAATCAAGTTTCTCCCCACAAGTCTACCAGAAAAATCGGCTCGACCTTGAATTTTGGGAATCAGTTCGTCATCTAACTGTAGCGCTATAGTTTTTAAAGGAAGTCTGGATAAGTTGGAATTTACATCAACGTTTAAATCTGTAGCGAGATTCCAAGCAGATATTCCTTCATCACTGGGGACAATTACTATTTGACCGTTAGCGTTTAATCGTTGTCCGACCGTATTAACGTTAGCTCGGTTTGCTTGAATTAATATCGGATTTCCTTCTAATAATGGTTTGACTTCTCCCGACAAGTTTAATTTTGCGGATAATTGGGTCAGGTCGGGACAGTTGATATCGAAACTACGACAAATTAAAGGAGTGTTGACGTTATTAGCGTTGATATTGCTGATGATTCTACCGTTGTTGAAATTAGCGATTGCGTTTACCGTTCCTCTAGCAACAGCTAAATTCGCATTCACATCAGCATTGAGATTATCAAAGTTATTTGCTAAAAGCTGATTTATCTTACCGGTGACGTTAACTCTACTATTCCGAACCGTGACGGGTAGAGGTGAATCGGGGACAAGTTGACTTAAGGAAACACCATTCGCTGTTGCAAAAGCCTGTAAATTATTAGTTCCTAAATTACCGTTAGCATTAAAATTGATATTACCTCTACTACCGGGGATTATCAAATTACCGTTAGCAGTAGCTTGGAAACTATTTAATTGATTTACGACTTTATTTAAATTATCTGCTTCAAAAGATTCTAATTCTAAAAGTTGATTTACTCTACCGGAAAGATTAACTTTGGTATTTGCTACCGTTACAGGTAAAGGTAATTCTGGTAAAAACGTATTTGCTCGAATACTATTAGCATTAACATTCGCTTGTAATATTCCTCGATTCAAATTCCCATCAACTAAAACCCGACCGTCGTTAACAGCTAAATTTAAATCAGCATTACCGTTAACCCGAGATAAATCAAAATTGTTGATAATATCTAAATTTCCAGCCAACCTGACATTACCACGTCGTAAAGTAACCGGTTGATTTAATTGATTTAATCTAAACTGCTTTCTTTGCTCATCCGATAATAAAGTACTGATAGGTAAAGAATTCGCATTCGCTACCAAATTCCAATTATTCGTTGCAAAATTCCCAGCACCGTTAAAATCAACCCTTCCTCTTCCCTGAACTTCCGGTAAAATCAAATTTCCATCAACAGAAGCTTGGAAACTTTCTAACTTATCCAACCTTTCAATCGATTCAAATTCCAATAAATCATTTAATCTACCAGAAATATTCGCTTTAGTATTAGCAACCGTAACCGCTAAAGGTAATTCCGGGACAATTTTATTTAAACCAAGACCCCTAACATTAGCATTTGCTGTCAAAATACCTCGATTTAAATTACCATTGACAGCAACATTACCTTGATTGACATTTAAATTTAAATCCGCATTTCCTCGAATACTTCCAGGATTAAAATTATTTAAACTTCCCGCTAAATTAATGTCAGCCCGTCGTAAAAATATCGAACTATCCCGAATCCTTTCCCCAACATTCTCAATCTTCGCTAAAAACGGATTCAAAGCCAAACTATTTGCATTAACAGCAGCATTCCAATTACTCGTAGCTAAATTAGCTCTACCGTTAATATCTACCTTACCCTCAGCAGTTCTTAAACTCGTATCATTTAAACTAATTAAATTATCACGCAATCTAACTCTACCACCACCAGAAACTTGACCAACCACATCAGCTTCCGCTTCTGGTAAATTCCAAGCTAACTCACCTTGAGGATTTGCTAACGTACCATTTACCTCACCAGATGCTAATAAACCCCCAAACTTGACCATATCACTAGTCACGCCATAGGGAGCAATAATTGTTCCTAGATTAGGAACTTTTGCATCGAAATCCAAACTTATTTTCGATTTACTAAAATCCTTAACTTCCGGTAAAGACTTGGGGAATCTAACCTCACCTTTAGCGAAAATATCACCACCAGTTGCCGGAACAGCGCGAAATTCTCTTAAAATAATCTGGTCTAAACTTCCCCCGAAAACCGTATTTACATTACTGAATCTCGTCTTATCAACAGTAATCCCTCTTTTACTAGAAACATTACCCAACAAAATCGGATTGTCAGCTTCTCCCCTAACTAAAAGCTCCGCTTGTAAATTACCATCTACATTAACAGGAGATTTTAACTGAGTTGTTTTTAACAGATTAGCAATATTAAACGAATTCGTATTAACCTTTAAATCAAAACCCTTATCTAAATCCGCAACCCCAGAAACCGTAGTCAGTAAATTACTGTAACTAGCTCTGGTATCTCCAAAAATTACCTTTTGTCCGTCAAACTTCAAATTTGCGATCGCATTCACAGGAACCTTTAGCTGTGGGGATTTGACCTGTAATTTATCTACCTTCGCAGTACCGTCAACTTGAACCTCAGCTAATTTTGATAAACCAGGTAAATCAATTTCCAAATTAGTATTTAACAAACCGCTGGGAATCGTCACCGGAAGATTATCTTTGACATAATTACTCAAATCCGGTAGAGAAAGACTATCAATCCTAGCATTAATCTTACTTTTATAATCAGTTAGCTGAGTAACACCATCAATATCCACCTTACCCTTAACAACCGGTGCATTAATACCATACTGTAGCTGCCAAGATTTATTTTGACTGTAATTTAAATACCCGTTAATATCTTGTATCGCAAACGGATTTTTCAAAGCTTGGGGAAGAACAGCAACCTTAGCTCTGCGTAAATTAATTTTCGCATCAATATCAAACGGAAGCTCACCTTCATCGCTCGTATCCAAATTTAACCTAACCCACTCCCCCTGCTTATCCTCCTCCACATAAACATCCGGTTCAAGCAAAGTTATCCTTAAAGGAAGCGTTTGAGTAAACAACAGCGGAATCGGATTAAACCCAATATCAATCGCTTTAGCTTTTACATAATTCGGGTCATTACCAGTCGCTGGAATCGAAGAATTTTCTAACCTCACCCCAGTCAAAGACCAATACTTGACCTCACCAACCTTAACCGGACGATTGATAAACTCAGTTAGCTGCTCATCTAATAAACCCGGTAATCTACGACGAATAAAATAATCCAAGCCAAAATACCCAGCAATACCCAAACCGACCAGAGAAACACCAGCAACCTTCAAAGCATTTCGTAGCCAAACCCGTCTTCGTGGTTGACCTTGCGAATTATCGGAAGAATTATGGGAATCGGATGGGGGAGGGGTATTTGGCGATGTCATAACAAATTATTTTAAATAAAGCGCGGTATGATTCGACCCGTATCTTTACAATTTGTAGGTAAAGACAATTTAGATACTTATGATACGCCAGTAAGAATATTACACAAGGTTGATTTTTTACTTTTTAGTTTACTTATTATTTTTTTCCTTATAGAAATAAGAGTAAATCTGTTTCCGGTACAAAAATCTTGGTAATTTATGACAGTTTGTAATCTGGAATATTTCGCTATGGGAAGGTTAAAGGTTAGAGGTCAAAGATTAAAGGTCAGAGGTCAAAGGTAATTATATATAGGTTGAGTTCTTTCATTAAAGTCATAGCTGAATTATATAGTGCTATATCTTAAAGGTAGAAGATAGATAATAGCAGTAAAGTGATTTTATAAAATATTCCTTAAGCATGAGTTTTTATAATCTAAAGAAATATTTTTATAATTGTTAAATCTTGAACCAATGTCGTTAAGCCCGGATACCCGCCTCGGAATCAATTCCGAGGCTAATATACAAAGTACGTTAAAACGCACTATTATTCTTCAACTAGTCGTCTTTAGACGACTTTGTTTTTGAGCCTGAGAATTTAATAATACGGCGGTTATCGATAATGATGCAAGATGTAAATTAAATAGAAATTTGTAGGTTGGGTTAAGCGCACAATAATTGTATTTAATAACAAGTAAATTATAATTGCGCTCTAACCCAACATTTATTTTTCTCTTCAATAATATTGCTTACATCTAACCTTTATGTTGGGTTACGACACGATTAATTTCAATTCTGCTTATAAATTCAAATTGGCTTACGTATCTAACCCAATCTACGAACTAACTTCTTTTTAACAAATAACTCCTCTTTACCTCTTTCCTCCGCGCTCTCCGCGTTCTCTGCGGTTATTAAAATAAAATTAATTTCGTAGGTTGGGTTAAGCGCACAATAATTGTATTTAATAACAAGTAAATTATATTTGCGCTGTAACCCAACATTTATTTTTATCTTAAATAATATTACTTACATCTAATCTTGATATTGGGTTACGACACGATTAATTGAAATTCTGCTTATAAATTCAAATTGGTTTCCGTATCTAACCCAACCTACGAACTTTCCCGCTGTTAGCTTTAACAAAATCAAACAGCCATTTACACATAGAAAAGTCAATCTACCGCTAACAATAATCTAAAAAAATAGAATAAATTTCCGTGAATACCGCTACAAAATCATGCTTCAGTTATTTCAGTATTCATCCCGAAGATAGATTACACAAAAATGCCACAAAATATTAAAAGTGAAGATAAATCGTAGGTTGGGTTGAACGGAGTGAAACCCAACATTATTCCCTGTTTATTAGTTAAACATAATTAATTACACAATGTCCGAAGCCGAGTGGAACGAAGTTAAACGAAGCAAGCGCAATGATTATAGTTAATTCTCTCAATTTTCAATAAGAGTAAATAATCTTGTTCACCTGCTTTTGTTGGGTTTCGTTCCTCAACCCAACCTACACTACTACTAATTACTGCAAAATCAAACTTTAATATATATTCCAGTATTCACACAGAAGATTATTTATACAAAATGGGAAGAAAATAGATGTGATTAAACAAAATATAAAATAATAAAATATGGCTATCATTTACGTTAATCAAAATCCTTCAGGAACTCTTAATAACGGTACCGCCTGGGAAAATGCATACAAAGATTTACAAACAGCAATAAATAATGCAACTTCTGG
>JBCBHT010000304.1:0-8224 GCA_038525335.1 Cyanobacteria bacterium J06621_15
GTTTTCACAATTTCTTCAAAAAATACATCAGGAACACTTGAAAATAGTGAAAAATATTTGATGTTTTTCAGCGCTCAACAGAAATTAGGTTAGATAGTATTGTTGGGCTTGATACATATACTGAATTAAAGAAGTTTTTTAAAACCGATAAATTTAACCCTGATAAAACTCAACTATCAATAGAGAAAAAAGATTTGCACGGCGATTCTTGTAAAGAAACGTTTAAGCCCTCGAAAAACATCAAATATTTTTCACTATTTTCAAGTGTTCCTGATGTATTTTTTGAAGAAATTGTGAAAACTTTGCTACTAGAATCTAAGAATAACAACTCAGATGAAAAATCAAGTCTTACTAATAGATTAAATAATATATTTAAAGATATATATTTTAAGTATTCTACAATTCCTGATGATGATATTATTAATGAGATAAAAAATATAATACCTGACATTCCCAATCAAATAGATAAAAAACATACACATCAAAAATTTGAAATATGCTTGAATCATATATTCAATGGTATTACACAACATTTTAAACAATTAATAGAGCCAATTGTTTGTTTGATAATTAAACAAATGTCTCCTTTGTCTCAATACCAATATAATAATTTTCAAGAGTTAACCGTAGAAGGATTTGATAAATTAAGAAATCAATCCATAGCTGAATATCAACAAATAACTGCATCTGCTATCTCTAAAGTTAGGAATTTTATAAAAGAAGAAGAAGAAGAAATTAACCAAGAAAAAGATGAGCTTACCAAATTAATTAAAGAAAAAGATGAAAATCTAAAAAAAGAGAAGAGCGACAAAAATAAAGAAATTGATAAATCAATAAAGAAAATCATTGTCTATACTATTTCTTCTTATCTGGTAAATAACTATTTAAATACTTCGGTAAATCATTGCTTTATACAAGACAGCGAAGAAGAAACGGAATATAATCCTTTTAATAAAGAAGAAGTATTTGAAATTGTCCTGGAAGAAGAAACAGTAAACTTATCTAAAGATGAAGATGATATAGTTCTAGCGTTGAACTTATATGTTCCAATCACTGATAGCAGAATTCTTAGTGATTTGGTAGATTACAATGACGAGAATAACGAGAAAAAACCCTATTTTCTACTTCCCTCTGTTGTTGATTTAAGTTACTGGTTTTCTCCTGTCAAAGACCAAGGTTCTCTCAACTCATGTACTGCATTTGCTGCTGTCTCATTGCTTGAATATTTTGCCAATAAAAACTCAAAAGATAAAATTGAGCCGTCTGCAATGTTTCTCTACAAAGCTGCACGCAACAAAATGAATGCGACAGGAGATGTCGGTGCATCTATTAGAGAAACAATGAAAGTTTTATCGCTATTTGGTGTACCACCAGAGCAGCATTGTCCTTATGATGAAGATAAAGTAGATGAAGATATATCTGCATATTGTTATGCTTTTGCTCAAAATTATAAAATCTTGAAATACTTTCTTTTAGATTATGCAGGTATTTCTAAAGAAGCACTAGTATTTCAAATTAAAACTGTTTTAGCTGCTAGTTTTCCCTGCATTTTTGGGTTAACACTTTATAGCTCAGTTTACAATGAGTATAACGAAAAAGGTCATATTCCATTTCCCAATTATCGAGAAGATAAGGTTATAGGTGGACATACTCTCGTTGCAGTTGGCTATGATGATTTAAAAATCATTAAGTGCGCTAATCGAAAAAACCATTCTCAGGGAGCATTTTTAGTTAGGAATTCTTGGGGAAGAGAATGGGGCATAGATGGTTATGGTTGGCTTCCTTACGACTATGTACTAGCTGGACTTACTGCGGCTTGGTGGTCATTAATTAAATCAGAATGGTTCAATGAAAATTATTTTGGTTTACCTGGAACAGGTCGTAGAGCAATACCTGATGACATAGCCCCAACAAATCCAGCACCCCAACCACAACCACAACCACAACCACAACCCCAACCCCAACCAAATACAAATAATTAATAAAAAAGAGGGCTTTAAAAAGCCCCTTTTTTATTACTCCTTCGCTGGTGTAGGTGCTAACAACCCAGCCAAACCACCCAATGCACCGGAACCTAAAGCTGTGAGAATATCGGGAATTTCCTCTCCTTTAGCTTTGAGATAAACAGTACCAGCAATGGAAGACATTAGAGCTAAAGCCAAAGCACTAACAACTATTCGATAAATCCATCTGTCAGATTGTAAAGGTGTTCTCATATCTTTGTCCTCTTGTACTGCACTTTCTGAAGTTGATATGTCAGATATAATTTGTTGTGAGGAGAGTTCTATTTTTTGGGGTTCATTATTCAAATTTTTTGGGTCGATATTGATGATAATACTGCGTCTCATAATTCCAGCCACCTCTGATTACTAACGGTTAGCGGACTAGGAATTAAACATATTTAATATTGAGTCACACCGTTTGTTTAATTACCTATATTCTTATTAGAACAAGAAGATTACTTAGATGAAGAGTGAGTAAGTGTTAGTTATTACTGTTTTGTATAAAATTAATTTTTGATTTAATCGTCATTGCGAGCGAAGCGAAGCAATCGCACAGTGTTGGGATTGCTTCCTTAGGTCGCAATGACTATAGTTACGTTACCGGTGTGTAAGTTCTAACTATATAAGAAAAAACCTCTCCTTAATCAGGAGAGGAAAGCAAGTTTTATTATTAATTAACTAAGCAACAAACGAATCATTAACAAAAGCAAGTAATTTCTCAAAGGAACCAGCGAAACGATTTCTATCAACGTTACCGCTGACACCAGCAACGCTACCAGTTTCGGTATATTGCCAAAACATCCAACCATTTCCACCCCAATTATTTGCGGGAACTAATGGTTTTGGTTTGGTCGTATAGTTAGCAACCCACAGAGGATATTTAGTAAATACTTCGGTATTACCCATATAGCTTGTCCAGAAACCATAGCTGGTATAGATTAAGCTTTTACGTCCGGTTGCACGTTCAACAGTATCCAACCATCTCTGCACCCGTTCAATCCTTTCGCTCAAACTAATTTGCTTCCATTCTGCTTCGATGTAGTCTGGATAGTGTTCTAAATCAACTACTGGTGGTAAATCCTCTGGTTCCAATTTACCCACAACTTTGAGAAAATTCTCCGCTTGTTTCTCAGCATCTCGTAAAGGACGGAAGAAATGATAAGCACCTCGAATTAATCCAGCAGCTTTCATTTGCTTCCAGTTGTCGTTAAAGTATGGGTCCATATAGGTAATCCCTTCAGTTGCTTTTGCAAAAGCAAAGGAAACATCGCTATTTTTAACAGTTTGCCAATTAATCTCATTACCATTGTGCCTAGAAACATCAATTCCGATTTCGTTGGTTGTTTCTCCCACCAGTAAAATATCTAAAGCATCGCTAGTAAGCTTCTGGTTAGTCGAATCAAAACCATTAACAGTAATTCGTCGTTTTCCAGCACGATTAAAGGGATAATTGAGAGTCCAATTTCCTTCAAATACTCGTACTTCTCCCAATTTGTAGATTTCATCTGCGATTAATTCAACTTTGATAATTTCATTTGCTGCTTGTCCTTGAAATGTAATTACATCGCCAAGTTTAAGTCTAGAAAGATTTGTCGGTGCAGTAAATTTAATAGACATTTTTGTTTCCTATTTGTAAATTAATGAGTATGTTTGAGGATAAGAATTAGAGAAGGTAATTAACGCTTTTCTGGAAAATGTGCCCAAGTTTTATCGGAACCGCTATAGCTTTTTGATTTCACAAGTTTGTAAGAATAGTGAAGATTTTCACCAGTCAAATCGGTACGATATCCGCTGTGAAAAAACTCTCCATAAGGGTCATTCACCCAAAACCCTTTTTCGTCGTATCCGCGCAATACGATAATGTGTCCCGGAGGTGTAAATTTACCTGAAATAATTACAGGTTTTTTATTAGCAAGATGTAGCTTAACTTCATCCCAAGTTGCTTCCATTTTGAAGACATTAAATACGCCGTATTCTATGAATAAACGTCGCAAATCATCGTGAAGATATTTATTCCATCCTTTATTTTCAACAAACTTAAATAATTCATCCTCAAGTTGCTGATTGGAATTTTTAGGATGAATACCAAAGTAAGATAAACACATTGCAACACAGGTTACGTTGCAGGTTTTAGTTGGCTGAAAATTATTATCAAGCTGGCTTAAATGAGGTACAGGTAAATTAACTTTTGCTGGCAGTTTATCGCCGAGTTTGTATTCACCAATTACTTTTAAACCATCAGCACCAACTAATTCAATATCTTTGATGTCAGCTATCCAAGTATTTCTACTATCTAAAAATCCATCTTTAAAAGTAAACTTGAGATGGTTGTCTATTTCTAAATAAGCTACAACTTCAAATTCTGTTCCAGCAGGTACATCAATTTTTTCATTACTAGCTAATTCAGCTAAAGGTAACATTGATTGCTTGAAGACAGTGTTTTTGATGACTATCAATCTCATCATTTTTAATCCCATATATTGAATGTAATTTGATAGCGAAAAAGTAAATGATAAAATGATTTATTGCTTGTTATCATGCATCATCTTTTTCTTGCTTAATTACATTAAAACGCAGCGATTACTTAGTTCAGATATGGGATGTTTATAAGAATATATGACTTATTACTTAGTTATAAGTGAATTATAAATTAAATGAATAAAGTATATATAGTGTTTTCTAATCTGCTAAGTTATACGTGCTTTATCTCCCCTCTCCTTGACAAGGAGAGGGGCTGGGGGTGAGGTCAAGCTGTATCTGGGTTGCTTGATAAACACTATAATTTTGTATTTAGACATTGCAAACGGTGCGTTACGACTTTTGTCTAACGCACCCTACAAAATAAAAAAGAAGAAGATAATAATATTACCTTCTCCTATCATTCTATTATTAGCTATTTAGTTTTAATTTCTTAATTCGAGTTCTTTTCTACCTTCGGCTGCAATAGCTTCTAAAGTTTCGCACATTGCTTCTAAATCATCTACCCCACCATCAATTAAATCAAATGCAATTAGCATAATTTCTCTTCTGAGTTTGCGTGATATTTTCATTTTTCTACTCCGTATATATTTGAGATATCAAAACTCTTAGTTGTATAGGACTTACGCAAAAAAAACGAAATTACGTCATTACGAGCGAAGCGAAGTAATCTCCCTAGATGCTGGGATTGCTTCCCTACACTCCGTTCCGGTCGCAATGACAATTTCGTCTGCGTAAGTCCTGTTGTAAATAAGAGTGTTTTTTCTTGCTTAATTACATTTAAACGCGATGATTGCTGAGTACAGATATGAGATGTTAATGAGTATTAATGACTTATACCTAAGTAAATACAGATTTTTATGTATTTTTTGTGTTGCGGGGATTTGATAGCGGTTTTCAGTTGAGTGTAATACACCTTGACACACATCTTGCACCTTGCTCAGAAACCGGGTTTATTGAGAATATTGAACCGTGAAAACTCTAATTTTTCGTTCATAAACCCGGTTTCTCTATGCTTATTAATAATGGTGCAAGATATGAATTGATAGACCTCACCCCCATCCCCTCTCCTTATTAAAGAGAGGGGTGTAATTATATCACTACAACTCTTCAGTAATTTTCACTTCTTTAGAAAGATATTTAAACCAAGTAAAATACAAGGCAATTGAAAGCATTATAAACACTGCTAAAAGAGTACCAAAAATATCCCAGCGCTTCATCATAAAGGTAATTCCTAGCATGAATAAAGTCAACTGCCAGGGAATTGCAATCAATGTCGAAACAATATCGCGGCGATTTTCATTTCTAATTTTTTGCTGAATATTAGCTGGGAGATTTTTACGCACGATTCCCCAAAAACCAAATGGTCTGGTAACTTTATAGAAGTTATCTATTACCTGTAAATCAGTTGGTGCGGTTGTAAATGTGCCGATGATGCAGCCAATAAATGAGGAAATACTAGGAATAAGAAATAAAGCATATTCTTGTAACTGTGAATCTATATTTTCGATGATGAATGCTTTAGTAACTATGGCTGCTATCATACCTGTTGCTGTACCAGCAGCGAATCCATAACCGTTAAATCTCCACCAATACCATCTCAATACCAAAGGAATTGCTAATCCCGCTCCCAATCCTAAAGTTAACCATCCCCAAATTTCATTAATATTTTTAATTTGATAGCTAAATAGCATTCCCACAACTACAATTACCACAGATGCTAAACGACTTTGGATAAGTAATTGTTGGCTAGTTGCTTCCGGTTTTAAATATGCTTGATAAATATCTTTCACCCAGTAAGCAGCACTGGAATTAATGATAGAGTCAAAAGTAGACATTGCTGCGGCGATAAAACAAGCTATTAATATTCCTTTGATTCCTACCGGGACATATTCTCCAATTACTGTAGGTAAAATCAATTCTGGGTCTGAAATAACACTTTGGGTAGCACCGTAATGAATCCCCAACATCGCAAAAGCGGTAACGAGGGGCCAGCGAAATGAAAGTAAAAGAATCCAAAACAAAGAAAGTAAACCCGCTTCCCTATCGCTTTTAGCCGCAAAATAACGCTGAACCATATAACCACCACCCCCACCGATACCAGCCATACATTCTTTGATTAAATAAAAGAAAATCACCCCACCAAATAAATTAAATGCAGAATAGTCTCCAGGTAAATCCAAAGTTAAAGATGGTGTAATACTGCTCCAGTCGGCAAAATTCCACTGTTGTTGGACAAAATCTCCCCCAGCAGGAATTGAAACTGAAAATGTCTCGGGGATAGTTGCAGTTTGCAGCGCTAAAACACAAACGTAAATTAACGCAAAAAAAATCACAACACCTTGAAAAACAACAGTCCACACAACACCGTATAAACCACTAGAATCAGTGTATACCAAAGCCAAGGTAACCAACGCAATAGAAGCCAGGTTATCATTAATTCCGAGAAATTGACCCAAAAATTTACCACCAGCAACAGTAAAAAAGCTCATCGCTCCCACTGCAAACATTAAATTTGCAATAGCACTAATAATCCGAGCGGTATTTCCTTCTCTTCCTGCACCGAAACGAAACCGCATCCACTCAGCTAAGGTCATCACATGAGCGCGACGGTTCCATTTACCCATAAAAACCATCAAAATCGCCATGATTAGCACCACACCACCGCGAATTTCGATAAAAAATCCCTTAGCTCCCACCGCATAAATCAAAGCGCTGATAATCATCGTACCAGCCAAATCGGTATTCGATGCCATTCCCGAAGCACCCAAAACCCACCATGGCATATTTCGGTTTCCCAGAAAGTAGGAATCAATACCCGCAGAAGCTTTGCGTTCGAGATAAATTCCGAAGACGATTATAGAAATTAAGTAAACAGCAATAATTAGATAATCAACTAGCTGTAGCATGTATTTTTTAGCAGTAAGTAATAACAGGGAAGATACAGCAAACCCCTGTTTGCATCAAGTCTGTTATTTGACGCTTTTGGTTTCCGTATCCCAATTTTACAAAAACCCCGCAGGCTATAAGCCTGGGGCTAATACTACGAAGCCCACCTGCGTGGGCTTGGAAACTCTCATAGCCCACGTAGGTGGTGAGACAAGGAAAGGGGGTGTCGATTTCTGTCCCCCAAAAAGCGCGTTAATGAATTATATTCCGATTTAATTAGGGCACCTCGCAGTAAAGAAGATTCTCGTATTAAAATAACAGAAGCGAACACTAGTACTATAGTAAATATTTTGCGAGAGTGGGGAGATGGGGGACAAGGAGATGCGGAGAAGTAATTAATATCTGCTACTCGCTGCTGATAACTGTTAATTGATAATTGATAACTGAAAATGCGTCCAATTGCTGTTGATTTATTTGCTGGTGCTGGGGGGATGAGTCTTGGTTTTGAACAAGCTGGTTTTGATGTGCTTGCTGCTGTGGAGTTAGACCCGATTCACTGTGCTATTCATGAATTCAATTTTCCTTTTTGGTCTACTTTATGTGCAAATGTAGAAAAGACTTCGGGTGAGGAAATAAGAGAAAGTTCTCAAATCAAAAATCAAGAAATTGATGTTGTCTTTGGTGGTTCTCCCTGTCAAGGATTTTCGATGATGGGGAAACGGGCTTTGGATGACCCGAGAAATTCTTTAGTATTTCACTTTTTACGATTAATTTTAGAGTTAAAGCCGAAATATTTTGTATTTGAAAATGTACCGGGATTAACTGTAGGAGAACATAGAAAGTTTTTGTTAGAA
>JBCBHT010000305.1:0-8182 GCA_038525335.1 Cyanobacteria bacterium J06621_15
GCGTCTCCCGGAGGGAGATAGCAATCGCAAGGACTTGAAGGTTTTAGAATGTCAAATTAATTTTGTACGACTACTTAATGTCATTGCGAGTGGAACGGAGTGAAACGTTAGCAGAGGACACGCTTCGCTCGCAATGACGGTAAATATTTTTGTTCACCTACTTATGTTTATTTCGGATATTTTTTGGTAAACAAGAAATTCTGCGTAATTAATTACTTCCCCAATTAACAAGGAAAATAGTTTTTTGATTTGTGTTTTGCTAATATTCGACCGAGCCAAAAATTACGGATGGAGTTCTCTATTGTTCTGCTATCGGAATAGTAGGAATATTGCTTCGATATTATTCTGACATCTAAAATAACCTGTCTCTCTTCAATTGTTTCCTGTGCGTCTCTGCGGTTTTTTTCAATAGAAAATCTTCTACCAGGAACAGAGCAATTTTTTTGGCGTTGCTGTTAGCGTTCACGCAGAGCGCGTCGCGTTAGCCATATACAAGTATGATTTTGCCCCAAACCCCAATTCCGGGGGAGAAAGATAATTTAAAGTCACCCATTATTGGGGGATAATGGTGGCTTTACTAAAACCAGAAACATCAAGTCATACTTCAATTCAGTAACGCCAATTTTTTAGTGTTCCTTCACCGGAACAGTAAAGTTTTGGTTCTATATGGCTAGGGTTTCAACCGCCAAATCTTTCTAAACCCAAAAATTTTCTAGCTATAATTACTTATCACAAATTGCTCCCAGTCAAAAATGTCATCAACCAGATTCACTATGCTATTTCACCCCACAAATCTACCCTATTGGATATTCCTGGGTATGGGAGTTCTGCTGTTTATATTCATAATTATCTCTGGTGGTGGAGATGATGACGTTGATATCGATACGGATGTAGATACCGATGCTGATTTTGATTTAAATGGCTTTTTTCTGGGATGGGTGGGGATTGGTAAAGCACCTCTAATTTTATTGCTGGCTACCGATTTGAGTTTATGGGGCTTGTTTGGCTGGATGTTAAATGTCTGGTTGGAAGGAATCCTCAACCAAATCCCTAGTGGTGGTTGGAATTTTATTGTGTTAATTTTGTCGATGTTTCTCAGTTTATTTACAGGGGGACTGATTGCACGACCAATTGGAAGAATTTTCGCTGAATTTGGCGATGATACCAGCAGCGACCGCTTAATTGGTCGTAATGGTACCGTTAGTTCGGCAACTATTCCTGTAGAAAAACAAGGCAGAATTGGTCAAGTTGATGTCATCGATAAATCTGGAAATCTGGTGACTATTAATGCAAACCTCCCGGAATGGGCAACTGTTATTCCCCGTCATGGTGAAACGGTAATTGTGATTAATAGACAACAAGATGTTTATCTTGCAATTGCTGCAAACAGTCCAGATGAAAATCATTGGCTCAGGGTTACAAATAAAAAATAAACAAAGCAAATAAGAAGAATATGCTATTTTGGTTAAATTTTATTGCATCATTACCGCTACCTCAATCTAATACCGTAGTAGCGCAGTTACCTAATATTGGCGAAAATACATCTACATCGCTGAATCTAATTGCAGAAAAACCAGCGACACCTTATTACGTTTCTCAATTATCCACTCAACCGACTCTTACTCAAATAGGTGGAAGTTTAATTTTTCCTGGAGTCATCGGAGGGCTAGTTTTACTCCTCATACTCAGCGTTTTTGCCTACACGCGAATTTATGTAATTACTCCCACCAATGAAGCGTTTGTCAGAACTGGTGGTGTTTTTATCAAAAAGAAAACTGTATTCCTCAATGGTGGCTGTATTGTAGTACCGGGATTTCACGAATTAACGAGGGTACCTTTACGAGAAATTTCGATTAATGTTGAGCGTACTGGTAAATTAGCGGTTCGTACTCAAGACTATTTGAGAGCAAATATGCGGGTAACTTTTTATGTTTGCATCAGTGCTAGTGAAGAGGATGTACAGATTGCTGCTGCGAGAATTTCTAGACAAGGTAAAATCTCATCGGAAGATATTAAAGAGGCTTTAGAAACCCGTGCTGACGATGCGATTCGAGCCGCTGCGAAGAAGAAGACTTTAGCAGAAATCGATTCAGACAAGTTAGGTTTTGCAGAAGAAGTTCTTAATCTGACTCAGCAGGATTTAAAGAAAGTTGGTTTAACCCTCAACAACATTGCAATTTCCGAAATCGAAGAAAGCGACACCTACGACACCAATAATTTCTTCGATGCTCAAGGTGTACGTTTGAGAACGGAAACCATCCAGCGTTCAATTCAGCAAAAGCGGGAAGTAGAATTAACAACCCAAGTCGCTATCGAACAAAAAGAATTAGATGCTCAAAAGCAATCGTTACAGATTTCTCAAGAAAAAGAAACAGCCGAATTAGAGCAAAAATTACAGGTAGAAGCGCTGACAGCACAGCGAGAGCGGGAAATTCAAGAAGCTAAAGATAAAGAAGCTGCTGCAACTTTAAGAAGTAAGATTTTGCAGGATAAATCTGTAGAGGAAGAAGAAATTCGCAAAAAATTATCGATTCAGCAAAGTCAAATTGAAGCCGATATTGCTTTAGAAGCGCGTAATAAACAGCTTAAAATAGCCCAAACCGAGCAGAAGCAAGAAGCCGAACTAGCAGAAATCACCAGACAACAAGCAGTACAATCTAATAAATTAGAAGCACAGGTGCAGATAGCAGAGTCGGAAAAAGTTGCGAAACTAGCACAGGAAGATTTAGCTATATCAATCGCGAATAAGAAAAAAGAGACTTTTTTAGCAGAAGCTGAACAAGTCCAAGCCCAAGAAGCGGTAAAAACAGCTAGCGAAACAGAAAAAGCCGAACGTAATAAAAATCTATCTACAATTGCTGCCGAACAACAAGCTCAAGAAAGAGATATTAGCGAGCGTAAAGTTATTGAGATAGAAGCTTTTCGTCGTCGCAAACAAGCAGAAATTGCTCAAGCAGCAGCAGAATTAGAAGCCGAATCAATTCGTATTCTTGCACAAGCAGAACGAGATAAAGCTTTAGCAGAAGCTGAAGGTATTCAAGCAAAAATAACTGCTGAAAATAGTATTAGTAACGCCAATTTGAGCGCTAAAATTGTTAGTACTATTTGGCCAGAACTATCAGAAAAATTACCAGAAATAGTTAATTCCCTCGCACCACAACCAGGAGTTATTGGAAATACAAGAATCTATTCTTTTCCAGGAGCGAATGGAAATGGTAACGGTAATGGTGTTGAAGATATTAACAAATTACTTTTATCAACCAGCGGTATTTCAGTAATTAATAGCTTACTTGAAGAAGGGAATTTAGGAAAAGTAATATCTCAGATTAGTAAATTGGTGCAGAAGAAAGATGAAGTGAAATCAGATGAGATTAAATCAGATGCGATTAAACCAGATGCAATAATTCCGGAAGTTGTAGAGAATCCGGTAGATAATTTAACTGAATCAGGTTTTGATGATAGTGATTATGAAATAGGTTAGTTGGGAATTGGGAATTGGGAATTAGGGTTTTCTTTCTTCACCAAATTAATTTTAATGAACAAATTTTTCTTTACTCCCTGTTCTCTATTCCCTAAATTTTTATGTCTCTATAAAGGGTATTAATACAATTAAATACTATTTAACAGTTATCAGTTACTATAGGATTACTATTTGATTTTTGTTAGCGAAGCGTGTCCGAAGGACATAACATACGTAGGGTGTGTTGTCGCGTTAGCGGAGCGTGACGTTAGTCATAGCGCAACGCACCATTATATATAGGTTTCGGTGCGTTAGACTAGCGTCGTAACGCACCCTACAAATACCTAATTTTTTTCAATATTCAAATCGGATTCCTATAGTTGTATCAGCTGGGTTTAAGTCCTCCAAAAATTGGTGGAAGACTTTGGTTGTGGGTCTAAATCCCCTTCCATAACCCTGATAACTGTTCATTGTTCACTGTTAACTGTTCACTGTTTTAAACCCCATAATTTTTCTTAAAACAAGTATTATCTACAATGGTTCGGTGTCGAGACTCACCGTTAATAAGCTGCTTGTGACTTACCCTCAAATATGCCGATATCGGCTCTTTTCTACTAGTACCCCAAATGTCTTCAACTTTGTAAACCGTATCACCATTATTAAAAGAATAAATCCAAGATTTATTTCCCGCAGTACGCTTACCATTAGATAGCAATATACTCCCCAATGGACTGCTTGCTTCGTAACGATATCTATCCTGTCCTACTTCTCGAAGAGTAATGTTGTAATAGTCACAGCGGTACTCCGTAAACCACGCCGCTTGGGCTGCACCAGCCCAGATATTTGCACTTAACGTCAAGGTACCAATTGCAAGAGAAATTAAAGATTTCATGTTAAATGTATTAAAAAGAACTTTTATTGTCAGTATAGTTATTCTTATAAACAAAATAGAACAGAGCTTTTACGGAAAATATCTTTGAAGAAAGAAAATTAGCTTCCTTTTAATCGTTGTGTTGAATAAATCTATATTTTGAAGCACCGTAAATCAACTTTTAGCTGTTCGCTGATAACATATATGGGATGATTGAGGCAATCGCAATGGTTTGGCAGCGTCCCGATGGTAGAAAGGCTGATGAACTTCGTCCAGTTATTTTTGTAAAAGATTTTACTCGCTATGCTGCTGGTTCGGTTTTGGCAAAGTGTGGTGAAACTCAAGTGCTTTGTACTGTTAGCGTTAGCGAAGGGGTTCCAAGATTTTTGATGGATAGCGGTAAAGGTTGGTTAACAGCTGAGTATCGAATGTTGCCCGGAGCCACGCAACAGCGACATAACAGAGAAACCATTAAATTATCTGGAAGAACCCAAGAAATCCAGCGTTTAATAGGTCGCAGCTTAAGAGCTGCCATAGATTTTGAAGCCTTGGGAGAACGTACTTTAACGGTAGATGCAGACGTATTGCAAGCCGACGCTGGAACCCGTACTACATCGATAACTGGTGGATTCGTTGCATTGGCGATCGCAATTTCTAAATTAATGAATGAAGGTGTTTTAAAACGCTCCCCGTTAATAGGACAAATTGCCGCAGTTTCAGTAGGTTTATTAGAAGAAGAAGCATTTTTAGATTTAAACTATCCCGAAGACAACGCAGCGGAAGTAGATTTCAACGTAGTAATGAACCAAAAAAAAGAAATCATCGAAGTTCAAGGAACAGCAGAAGAAGGTAGTTTCAGCCGTACTCAGTTAAATAGCTTATTAGATTGCGCTGAAAAAGGAATCGAGCAGTTATTAGCAGCACAGCGAGAAGCTATTCCGAATTGGGAAAAAGTTTTTGTAGAGAGGGAGAAGGAGTGAGGGAGGGAGAGAGTGAGAGAGGGAGGGAAATAAATAACTCCTAACTCATAACTCCTAACTCCTAACTATTTCCCATTCTTAAAAGTTTCACAAATAAGAAGCAAAATTATGATATCAAAGGTATCGTTATGCCAGAAGTGACCAAGGTTGTTAAAGAAAGTGATGAGTAAAAAAGTTGAAGTATTACCGGATAAAAAAGCGTTGGTAGAACGAGCGCTGGCTCTAATTTTGTCGAAAGTGGAAACTGCTATTCAAGAACGCGGACGTTTCACTATTGCGTTATCTGGTGGTAGCACTCCTAAACCTTTGTATGAAGCACTGGGAAAACAACAACTGCCTTGGGATAAAATTCATGTGCTATGGGGTGACGAACGGTATGTACCAGCAGACCATGCTGATAGCAATCAATTAATGGCTCGTACTGCGTGGTTGGATAAAGTTAATATTCCAGCAGAAAACATCCACGCAATGGCTACCGATGCAGCAGAACCTGCTGAAGCTGCGGCTCAGTACGAACAAGAATTACAGAAATTATTTAATTCAAAACCAGGAGAATACCCCGCAGTAGATGTAATTTTGCTGGGAATGGGCGATGATGCTCACACCGCATCATTATTTCCTCACACAGAAGCATTGAAAGTTACGGATAAGCTAGTTACAGTAGGCAACAAAGATAGTTCTGTGCGTCTAACTTTCACTTATCCATTTATCAATGCGGCTGAATGCGTGATATTTTTGGTTGCTGGTGAAAATAAAAGACCAGCTTTAGCTCAAGTTTTTGCAGCAGAAGCATCTGAAACTACTTACCCTTCTCGCTTGATTCAACCCCAAAAAGAACTTTGGTGGCTTTTAGATGAAGCTGCTGGTGCCCAAATCAAAGTCTAATCGCGAAACTGTAAGTAATTGTTAAAATCGAAAACAACCTCAAGATTTTGGATTTTAGATTTTGGATTTTGGATTAACTTGGATTAACTTGGATTAAATTACCAATAGTTTTAAGCCCCTAGCTAATAAACCAAAAATCGTTAATCCAAAATCTTCAAACCCCACTCATTTAATTTATGGGAATAATCCAAAATCTAAAATCGCAAATCTAAAATCAATTGACAGATGCTCGTCTGCTTGCCAGCACTATTTTATGATGAACTTGAAAAAAGGTTTAATTCCATGATTGTTTGCCCGAACTGCAATCATCCTAATCCAGATGGCGCTGTCCAATGCGAAGCTTGCTATACCCCTCTACCGGCAACTACTGCCTGTCCGGGCTGCGGGGCAACCGTGCAAGCAGATGCGTCTTTTTGCGGACAGTGCGGTTATAATTTACGCTCTACTCCTTCCGGGGTCGAGCCAACTGTTGCTCCCGACGCTCCGGTAGAAGTACCTCCTGTAGGTGACCCAGTAACTGCTAATATCAATCCCGGTGAAGCTTCTGCTTTACCACCAACAGCGGTTGCAATGCCTCAAGGAGTAGGAACTCCTCCTACCGAAGGCAGTCCTCCGCCAACAATTCCTTCCGAACCTGTAAGTGGAGAACAAGAAATAGTAACTCCACCTCCGGTAGTTACACCACCTCCTGTTAACGTTGTTGAACCTGCAACTGAATCAGAAGAAGAGGAAGAATCTTTCTTTGAAGCATTGCCAGATTTAACAAAAGAACCGGAAACAGCATCATCACCCGAACCGGAACCGGAACCTGCACCCACACCTGCACCTGCACCTGCAGCGGCACCTGTAGCGGCACCTGCAGCGGCACCTATCCCAGCACCTACGGCAAGTCCTTCTCCTTCTAGAACCCAGCTACAGCAGGTAAGCGCTCGTTTGGTTCACGTTAAAAGCGACACACAAGTCGAGCTACCGCAAAACCTTTCCGTAATTCACATCGGTAAAGCAAACGACCGCGTTCCTCCCGATATTGACGTTTCTGGGTTTGAAAATTCAGAAGTTGTATCGCGAATTCATGCCGATATTCGAGTAGAAGGTGACGCTTACTATATAGAAGATGTGGGAAGTTCCAACGGTACCTATGTTAATGGAATGTCTTTATTACCCGGAAATCGTCATCGCTTGCGACCTGGAGATAGAGTAAGTATGGGTAAAGGAGATTTGGTAAGTTTCTTGTTCCAGATTTCTTAAGTGCTTATATTTTGAATTTTTCTCGTTCTGTAATTGTGGGATTAGAGAAACAATCAAAAATTACTAAAGATTAACTTTAACCCCTCTCTTGACTATTAGAGAGGGGTTTTGATTTGATTTCATAAATCATACAGCGGTTTTTACTTGCATAGAATAACGATTGACCTCACCCCTTCCCCTCTTCTTGTCAAAGAGAGGGGTATATTTTATTCCACAACTGCATAAAACACCAAAGGTGGCACTAATTAACAAGTAAGGTTTAAAAAATTCTTTCTCAATTAATTAGTCCGCAGAGGGAATCATGAATATACGTTGGCAAAAACTTTTAATAAAAACTTCTTGTTGGCTAGCAACCGAAATTTTCCTCAACTTGATTGGAATCGATGACTTAGCTGACTACAGCGAATTTGTTTTTGAAAATAGAGATTTTGGTGCCAAGATAGTGCGTATTTCTAGTATGGCTCCTATAGTTTGAGAAATATAGTATTCAAAAAATCAAACCGTAAATCAAATGTGCAAATTAAATAACGAATTATCTGTAGAGACGCGATATATTATTATTGCGTCTCTTCGTTTTTATAATAAATAAACATTTTAAATTTATAATCTATTCGTTCGTGGTAGCACTTTAGCGCATCTGGAATTGATATTACTTATGCAAATAGTAGTGGTCTGTCCCATTAAAAATGACTGGTGTAGAGACGTAGCAGTGCTACGTCTCCCAACGGTTGAAAGAAA